>CADCPE010000245.1 GCA_902803275.1 uncultured Erysipelotrichaceae bacterium | reverse complement strand
GTCGAGCATTACATCAGTGACAAGACATTCAACGCGATCAAAGCACATACAAAGAGTAACATTTCATAACATCTCACTGATACAAAGGGGCTGTCGCTCTAGATGATTAACTCATCAGGGCGAAGCCCCTTTTCAATGCCATTAAAACTCAGGATTTCGGTCTTTTCTTCGTAAGCATCTGTAGTAAGGAGTACTTTAACAGACTGATTCCTTGATCAGAGTCATTGGTTAGTCTGTATTTTTAAAGGGTCAAAATTTTAAGACGCTTTCTTTAGTTCAAACAGATGTGTCCCGGTCCGGCCTGCCATGATCTTATGATGAAGTTTGTTTATATCAAATCCAATCGCGAGCAGCGTACTCTGAGCCAGAACGTTTTCTTTTCCCCGGTACAGGTATCTTCTGAAGTTCATATCCTCTTTTACATTCGCAAATGATCCTTCTGCCTGTATGCTCCGGTTCATCCTTAACTGTGTTCCGAACTCACCTGTTATGCGTTCAAGACATGCTGACCTTTTTTCTTCCATCTTTCTCGATACGTATAACTTTTTATTCCTGTCTTTGAGTCTGGTCTTGCAATTGTTTCCTTTTATACATTCTTTTTTGTATGGACAGTTCCTGCAACTTTTGCACTCATATATAGTGACTCTGCGCTGATATCCGGAAGAAGATCTTTCCCTTTTTTCCGATACCGCCGATAGCTTCTTACCATTCCGGCATGTATAACTGTCTGTTTCAGGATCATAATCCATGTTTTCACGCCGGCTTATGTCATTTTTGTAATTCCTGGTTTTAGAAAGTTCATAATTCTGGGGCTTTATGTATCCGACCTGTCCGTTGTTTTCGATAAAGACATAATTCTCTTCACTTTCATAACCGGCATCAGCAACTATGTTCTTATACTTGAACGGCATATATTTTTCCATATCCTTCAGGAATGGTATGAGAGTCAGCGTATCAGTCGGATTCGGATAGATGTCAAGCCACGTCACATACTCAGAATCAACACCATGCTGAAGGTTATATGCAGGCTTGAGCTGTCCATTGAGCATCGCATCTTCCTTCATCCTCATGAAAGTAGCATCCGTATCCGTCTTGGAATAGCTGTTCCTTTTGCCACATATCCTGAGTTTTTCTTTATACTCCTTAAGCTTGCTGATATATTCATCAAGAGTTTCTATCGAACGCTGAAGGGCATGTTTCCTTTTTCCGATGCCATGAACGAACTCTATCCCTTCTTCTTTCTTCAGCTTATACAGTTTCTTTTTGAGATTTTTCATCGTCTGAAGTGTTACCTGATCCTCATAGACGACCTTTATCCCGTAGAGTCCTTCACATTCAGCACAGAAGGCGGAGATCTTTTCTCCCAGCTTGATCATGTTTTTTGATACAGTGTTCTTCCAGACAAAAGTGTATCTGTTAGCGACCGATTCGATCTTGGTCCCGTCAATGAAGATGTTCTCACCTGAGATCTCTCCAAGATCGAGCAGGAGCGTTCCAACTTCTGACATCATCTCTTTTGCACACTGCGAAAGATGGAGCGAGATGAATCTTGCTATCGTGGAATGGTCAGGAACGGGAGCTCCGTCCAGAAGATACATGAAATTGATATCCCTCCTGCATGCGGTTTCGATATCACGGCTTGAATAGATCCTGTTCATTGAGGCATAGATCATGATCTTCAGCATCTGGCGCGGCGTAGCCTGATTTTTTCTGATCCTGTCGTATGTGGCGTACAGGTCAGAAAGGTCCATTCCCTCCACGAATGCGCTCAAAAGGCGTACCGGATCGTCAGATGGGATAGATATTTCTATGTCGAGGGGAAGTTTGATTTGATGATACAGAGTAGATAGAGTATAATCTCCCTGTAAGATTTTGTTTAGTCGCATAAACATATTTTACAGCAAAAGCCGCACTTTTCGAAGTGCGGTTTTTGTATTTTTAGACATAAAAAGAGCTGTCACACTGTTTTAGTGCGACAGCCCCTCTTTTAAAATACCTCTTCAATCCTGAGATCTCTCTGTTTGTTAAGATCAACAAAATCATTTCCGCATTTGACCACCGGCCT
>CADCPE010000244.1 GCA_902803275.1 uncultured Erysipelotrichaceae bacterium | reverse complement strand
TGTCTGTTTTACAGCAACTGTACCTTCGATCTGGATCACAAACTCGTTTCTGACATCTTTCACCAGATCCGCATGATTCTCATCAAAAGTGATCTGGGTGATCCCGTAGCGGTCTCTTAGATCGATAAAGACGATCGAACCGAGATTCCTTCTCTTGGCGACCCATCCGGCCAGCTTTACTCTTTTGCCTTCATCCGCTTTTCTCAATTCATTGCAGGTATGATCTCTATACATAATAATCCTCCATCAGCTGATCGATACGATCGATCAGTTCATCCCTTTTTACTTCTTCCTGAGCCTGTGTCAGGGTATCCTTAAGTGTCACGACACTGTTTCTAACTTCATCTTCTCCTACTATCAGGATAAATCTCGCTTTCTTGCGATCGCTTGACTTGAACTGCGCCTTCAAGGATCTTCCATAGTAGTCCATCTCACTCGTGTAGGAGTTGTCCCTTAATTCCTCCAGGATATCGAAAGCGTAGTCCTTGTCTTCGTTGAGATTTATGACATAGCAGTCGATGTTCTTTTCATATTCAAGCACATTTTCAGCTTCACACAGGATCATCAGTCTTTCTACACCGATCGCAAAGCCTATTCCGCTCATTTCCGGTCCGCCCATCTCCTTTACAAGATTGTCGTAGCGGCCGCCGCCGAAGATCGTAGCCTGCGAGCCTGATGCCTCGTTTGTACTGACTACTTCAAAGACCGTATCAGTGTAGTAATCCAGACCTCTGACAAGCTTGTCATCTACCTCATAAGGTATTTTCAGCAGATCAAGATAGTGTTTAACTTTTTCAAAATATGCGGCTGATTCTTCTGAAAGAGCCATCTTCGGCGCATATCTGATGATATCGTTGTCATGATCGATCTTGCAGTCAAGGATCCTTAAGGGATTCTTGTATAATCTGTTCTGGCAATCGGTGCATAATGCTTCCTTGTGCGGTTCAAAGTAGGAGATCAGAGCATCCTTATAATTGAGTCTTGATTCGTTGTCGCCCAATGAATTGATCAGCACTTTGATGGATTGCAAGCCCAGAGTTCTGATATAGAAATAGCCCATGGCGATCACTTCCGCATCGATCAGAGGGTCCTTGTCACCGATGCATTCAATGCCCAGCTGGGTAAACTGGCGCTGTCTGCCCTTCTGCGGACGCTCATGCCTGAACATCTCCTCGATATAGCCGAGTTTTACCGGCAGTTCACTGTTTCCGTACATCTTGTTTTCAACAAATGATCTGATGACGCCGGCCGTACCTTCCGGTCTTAAGGTGAGCGAATCTTTATCATTCATTGAGAAAGAATACATCTCCTTGGTGACCATGTCGGAAGTATCGTTTTCCTTCTTGAAGACACCCGTATATTCAAAGACCGGAGTCTTGATCTCACTGTAGCCGTACAGTTCCAAAAAATGCCTGAAAAGATTTGCCAGCATGTTGAACTTGACCATGGTGTCAGGAAGCAGGTCATAAGTACCTTTTACTGTTTGATAAGCCATATCTGTCCCCCCTAATAAAATAAAACGTCCTTATCTAAGGACGTTGATCAAACGCGTTGCCACCTTAGTTCACATAGATATGTGCACCTTGAAACTTTAACGCAGTTATACGATCTGCTTTCACAGATATCAAGGAAGTGTCACTCGCATGTCCTCATGAAGCCTTGCACCAGACGCTTCTCGCTGTGAATCGGAAATACGATCATTTTCCTTATTGACACTAAAATTCTAGCATTATTTAATAGCTCTTTCAACCGAAATTACGCTTTCCACTTTGCGAAGATTGGCCATGATATTCTCAAGATGTTCGAGATCATTCACCATGAAAGACATGCTGGTCGTTGCACTGAGATCTTCATTATTCACAGCCGAATTGACAAAGGTCAGATTGGCCTTGTATTGGGCAACCACCGTGACCAGATCCGTCAGAAGATATGATCTGTCTTTTGAAAAGATCCTGACTGAAGTCTCATATTTGATATCCGGACGGTTCTCATCCCAGCTTACATCGATGATTCTTTTGACTCCGTTCATGTTCGGGCAATCCTTGCGGTGGACCTTGATGCCCTGGCCTTTGGAGACAAACCCGACGATATCATCGCCGTATACCGGCGAACAGCACGGAGAAAGCGAGATCTTCATGGAGGAGATCCCCGTCACCACGATGCCGGTCTTGGAGACGATGTGGTTTCTTTCCGCATTCTTCCTGGCCAGTTTTTCGATATATTCAAGATCGACTTCCTTCTTGCCGAACTTGGTCAGTTTTTCAATGACGGCAATCGTCGTCATGGATTTCATGCCGATGGCATAGAACATGTCGTTTGCACTGCTCAGCTGGAAGCTGTTGGCGACTTTTTCGAGTTTCTTGTCATCCATCAGTTCCTCGACATCAAGTTCATGACGCCTGAGGTCTTCCTTCAGCATGTTTTCACCGGCTTTGATGAATTCTTCCTTGTCTTCGAGCTCTTTCTTGACAAAGTAGGCCTTTATCTTGTTTCGGGCATGGTTGGTCTTGACGATCTTCAGCCAGTCTTCAGAAGGAGTCGAATTCTTGTTTGTGCGCAGTTCGACGACATCGCCCGTCTTCAATGGCGTATTCAAAGGGACCAGAACGCCGTTGACCAAAGCTCCGACCGTCTGATTTCCTACTTCGGTATGTATCCTGTAGGCAAAATCGATCGGTGTGGCACCTGCCGCCAGATCGATGACCCGGCCTCTTGGGGTCACACAGTAGATATTCGCATTGAAGATATCATGGGTGATATCGTTCATGTATTCCTTGGCATCAAGTTCGCTGTTGTCCTCGAAAGCCTTGAGCCAGTTAAGCTCTTCGATCAGTTTCTTCTGCGAATGGGTCTTGCCTTCCTTGTATGACCAGTGTGCAGCAACACCTCTTTCGGCTATTTCGTCCATCTCTTCCGTTCTGATCTGCACTTCATAAATCCGTCCATCCGGACCGACGATCGTTGTATGCAGGGACTGATACATGTTCATCTTAGGCATGGCGATATAGTCCTTGAGTCTTCCCGGAATAGGACGATAGACCGCATGGATATAGCCTAGTATCTCATAGCAGTTAAGTTCGGTCTTGGTGATGATCCTGATTGCCAGCAGGTCGAGGATCTCATCAAAGCGTTTATTCTTGGTTACCATCTTCTTGTTGATGGAGTAAAGATGTTTTGAACGTCCGAAGATCCTGAAAGGAATGTTGTGCATCTGCAGAACGATGGAGATGTCTTCCATCATTATCTCGATCTGCTGATCCCTTTCCGACTTCTTGGACTCAACGAGTTTGGCGATTTCATGGTACTTCTCATTGTCCAGATAATAGAAAGCCAGATCCTCCAGCTCGTTCTTGATCTCAGCGATACCAAGACGGTGAGCGATCGGTGCATATACATCCAGGGTCTCTCTGGCGATCCTTTTCTGTTTTTCCGGTGCCAGATACTCCAAAGTACGCATATTGTGCAGTCTGTCGACCAGCTTGACCAGGATGACGCGCACATCTTTTGCCATGGCTATAAGGATCTTGCGGTGATTTACCGCCTGATATTCCTTTTCGTCAGTAAATTTGAGGTTGGAGATCTTGGTTACAGCCTCGACAATATCGTAGATCTCTTCTCCGAATTCCTGAATAAACTCTTCCTTGGTCACATCGCAGTCTTCAATTACGTCATGCAGAAGACCGGCAGCGATGGTATTGGGATCTACTTCCAGTTTGGCCAGCTCATAGGCCACATTCAAAACATGCACAAAGTAAGGTTCACCGGAAGACCGCTTCTGGTCTTTGTGCTTGTCATAGGCATAATCATATGCCTTTCTGATGAGAGCTATCGAATCAGGATTGGTGATATATGTGTCAATCTGATCGAAAAGTTCTTTTTCTGTACTTATCCCTTTTTTTGACATATCTTCAATGAAAAACCGAAGCAGCGCTTCGATTTATTCTTCTAATACTTCATTAATGTGAATACATCGTAACCGCTTAATGCTTCCCTGCCCTTGAGGTCTTCAAGTTCGATCAGGAATGCGCAGCCTACTACTTCACCACCCAGCTGTTCTACCAGTTTGATCGTCGCATCGACCGTACCGCCTGTGGCCAAAAGGTCATCAATGATCAGCACTTTCTGTCCAGGCTTGATCGCATCTTCGTGAATGTGAAGTTCATTCGTACCGTATTCAAGTTCATAAGTTATCGAGATCGTCTTACGTGGAAGCTTGTTTGGCTTTCTTACCGGCACAAAGCCGATATTCAGATTATAGGCAACCGGACAGCCGAAGATAAATCCTCTTGATTCCGGACCGGCGACTACTTCCGCACCAATCTTTCTGGCATATTCAGTAAGCTCATCACATGCGTATCTGAAAGCTTCGCCGTCAGCCATTAAAGGTGTGATATCCCTGAACAGAATACCCTTGCTTGGAAAATCAGGAATGGATGCTACATAGTCGTTAAGGTTCATTTTTTTCTCCCCCGTAATAAAATACAAATCAATTATAGTAAAACTAAATTAAATCTTCAATTACAAAGGACAGCTTGCCCTTATGATAGCTGTCGTACTTAAGATGACCGATCATCCTGGTAAAATCTTTGTCAATTGAAGCCGGATCGAAACTGATGGCATCGAGGTTTTCGCGCAGGACAAATTTCGGATATCTGCCTTTAATGACGAACCTTTTCTGATAGTTTCCCTCGGTACACAACAGCGGCTGTCTGAAGCCTGTTCCGTACGGCTGCAGTTCTTCGATCTGTCTGATCACATCATCATTAAGCTCTTCCTGTTTAAGATACAGAGCATCCTTATCACTGCTTTCGAATTCAAAATCATGACTTTCAATAAAGCTGATCAGCTGATCATAGTTTTCTTCGTTCATCGAAAGACCGACAGCCTGGGCATGACCGCCATAGGCATTGAACAGCTGTTTTGCTTCACTGAGGTATCCGAATAGATCAAAACCGGCCGGAGCTCTGCCTGAGCCTTTCAATTCCTTGTTTTTCTGAGCCAGTATGATCACAGGCTTGCCGTATAGACTAAGGAGCCTGTTGGCTATAAGGCCGCATAAGCCCTCCTTGAAGACGTCAGATCTCACCAGAATGATATTCTTTCTGTCATCACACAGCCTTTCAGCCAGCGCCGACATCTGCGTAGTGAGATCCTTCCTGGTCCTGTTGATCTCTTCGATCTTGTTCAGGTATTTCATGCATTGCGCAGAATTGTCGAGAAGATATCTGACCACATAATTGACGTTCATCATCTCTTCAAGTCTTGATACAGCGTTGATCTTGGGAATCACGTTGTAGGAAAGCGAATCATAGTTTACTTCATTGCCCGCAAGCAGATACATGATCGGCAGGATCTGTCCCCTGCCCAGTATCTCGATCATCTGTTTAAGCAGATAGCGGTTATAGCCAAAAACACTCACCATATCCGCCAGAGTCGCAAGACCGCCGTAAACGCTTGTCAGATCATCATGGCGGAAGCTGTTTGACAAAAGACAGCTCAATCCTGCTGCGCACATGTCACTGTACTGTTTCGGGAAAAGATTCGGATGAAGGAAGCCGTCTACTTCGATCTGTTTTTCATATTCATGGTGATCGATCACGTAAGTCTTCAATCCGAGGCTTCTTGCGTAAGCCATCTGATCATAGGCGACAACGCCGTTGTCGACACAGATCAAAGCCTTAAAACCGTTATCGTAAGCTGTTTTGACGATATCATTGTTTAAACCGTATCCCTGTTTCGATCTGCTTGGAATGTAGTAGTTTGATTCAATCCCGAGATCTTCAAACAGCTTCTTGATTATGACGGTGGCACAGATGCCATCGCAGTCATAGTCTCCCACAATAAAAAATCTTTTATCTTTGTCAGATAAAAGCCGGTTTCTGAAATCCTTAAGTATCTGCAGTTCATAATCGACTTTCAGATCAGAGACATCAAGGATTTCTTCTTCAATGTTGTTTATATTGCAGATACGCTGTTTTAACGGAATGGTATCTGTATTGATTCTGTAACTCATAAGGCATTTAAACCAATAAGCAAGCCGATGACAGCTACTATCAGTTCGACAAGATAGAAGCCTTCAACGACCTTTGTCTCCGGAATTCCTTTGAGCACATAGGCATAATGGATCGGCGTATACGAGAAAACACGCTTATGGAATACACGGACAGCGATCTGCTGAATAAGTACGCAAGACATTTCTACGACGAATACTCCACCGATAAAAAACAGGGCGATAGTCTGATCAAGGATTATTCCCAAGGAGGCAAATAAAGCCCCCAGAGCTAAGGAACCGCTGTCACCCATGAAGATCTTTGCCGGTTTGAAATTAAACTTCAGATACCCCAACAAACCGCCCAGAATGCAGGCAATGAACAGCGCGATGCTGTGCTGTCTGCACACCAGAGAAAGGATAAAGAAAGCGACGAGTCCGATAAAGGAAACACCGGCACAAAGACCGTCCATGCCATCGGTGAAATTGACGGCATTGGCTTCAGCCATATACAGCAGCAGCATGAACGGAATAAAGAAATACCATTTCAGGCTGATACTGATTTTAAGAAACGGGATCGTCACCTGCATCGGGATCACATCTTTGAATAAAACAAACAGGATCAGCGCATAGCCGAATTCCATCACCAGCCTAGTGACAGGCGAAAGTCCTTCATTTGAGCGAGATGAGATCACCAGACAGTCATCGATGAATCCTACCGAACAGTAAAGCACATATGAAAGCAGAACAAACAAAAGTCTTCTGTCTGCCAATCCCTTAAAATAGATGATCGCATAAACAATGATAGGAATGACCACAAAAAGCAGGCCGCCCATGATCGGCGTCTTTTCCTTTTCCTTGAATTCCTGCAGTGCATATTCAGAAGTGACCTGGTTGATGTTTCTTGATTTCAGATAATTGATGAACTTAGGCATCAAAAGAATCATCATACCGACACTTAACAGTAACCCTATCAAATACCGCATATGGATTATTATACAACATTATTTGCAGCGATAAATACTATTCATCATTTTCTTCCTGGATTTCCGCGATCTGTTCAGAAGGTTCGCTATAGTTGATCTCACGGAAACTGATCGTTATATTGACTGATGGATCGACTGTACTGTACGGCGCAATTGATTGAGAATAGGCCACACCGAAACCGTCCATCACGATCGAAAGTTTTGAAAGATTCCAGTAGTTGATGACTTCCTTTCTGCTCCAGCCGGTGAAATCAGGTATCGTTATGTTTTTACCGTCGGATAACAGAAATACCTTATGGCCGGAATAAACCTTGCTGCTTTGCTCAGGATACTGTCCTGTCACATTGCTTCCGTCGCCGATGACGATGACCTCAAGATCCATATCCTCAAGGATCTTTTCTGCTTCATCGATCCTTTTTGAAAGCAGCTTGGGCATATCAAATTCTTCTATATATTTAAGGCTGTTGCCGTTTTCGTCAAAAGAGATGTTTTCCAGCAAAGCGATCCTGTCGATCAGATCAGGGATCGGTTTGATGTCATAGTTGTGATAAAGAGTCGTAGGAGTTACATAGGCAAAATAGACCATGTACTGCGGATCCTCATATGGGAATCCGAGCATGCATGAAATGATATTCTCATCCTCACTGTACTCGCCGCCCATCGGGATCTCCGAAGTACCCGTCTTGCCCATGACTTCGACGTTCTTGGCTTTATAATGACGGCAGGTACCTTCAGGATCGGAAACTACCCTTCTTAAAAGATCCTGCATCTGTTTTGCGCAATCCGCACTGATCGGATTATCAACTACTTTCCTGCTGCCTTTATACACAACAGTATCCGTATTGGGATCAACGATCTTGTCGATGATATACGGTTTGATCATTTCACCATCACCGAATATGGCCGTATAGGCCTGAAGAAGCTGCAGCATCGTCGTCGAAGAGCCCTGACCGTAGGTCGCGGTTATATCATCGACCGGCGAATTGCCATAGTTGGTCAGGCCTGTTACTTCCGATATCCCATCGGAATTGACTTTTTCATAAAGATGGTAGCGGTGCAGATAATTCTCATAGCCATCGATTCCTACATATTGGGAAAGAAGCGTCGCGGTGGCGACATTGCTTGAATAGATAAGACCGTAATCAAGCGGGATCATTCCCCAGTCTTTATTGTCGACATTGTTTATGCAGCCAAGCTGTCCATAACCGCCGTAGGTTCTGCCTGTAGAAGCGGTATAGCAGTAAGGTGATGAATCAAAATAGGCATTGTCATATACGCCCATATCCATGGCTGCCGAATAGATGATCGATTTCATTACTGAACCAGGCTCATAGGCCAGCTGAGCACCGAAGTTGACCTGTACATCATCGGTAGTGATATTGTTGGGATCAAACGTCGGATACTGTCCCCAAGCCAGGATCTTGCCGGTCTTTATTTCCACGACTGAAGCCCATACTCTGGATGCTTCCTTATATTCCAGAGTTGTTTCGATCGCCGTATTGAGTGCTTCCTGAATGGAAACATCCAGAGTCAGATAGACATCATAGCCGTTGACTGCTTCGATCGTCTTGTCATACATGCCTGGCAAAGTATAGCCGTTTTTATCCGTCTGATAGGAATGAAAGCCATCCGTTCCGGATAGTTCATCGTCAAGATATTCTTCTACGCCCAGTCTGCCGATCAGTTTTCCGCTGTTGTCAGATTTCGCGAAGCCCACAAGCTGCGGACAGAATGAAGAACCGTAGGGATAATAGCGTTCATACGAATTGCGGAAATCAATACCGTTAAGTCCCTCGATCGCCTTGATCTGATCTCTTTGTTCCTTGGTGAGATTTCTGCCGTTTGCGCCCAGTTCGATCTGATAAAGCCCTGTATTGCTTACAAGAATGTCATAGATATCCTTGGATTCCATATTCAGTATCGGAGCAAGAACTTCTGCTGCATAACTCGGATTGTCGACATAGGCGATCTGATCACCACTGGAAAGTCTCTCCGGATCAAGATAGCAGATGATGTCATATGTCTGAACATCCTGAGCGATCACTGTTCCCTGACAATCGTAGATGACGCCGCGGGATGCAAAAATATCCTCATCAACATATGAGACCGAGCTTACATAATTGTCTAATGAGGTATTGGAGCGCAGATGAACTTTACCGATCGTGACAAAACCGATGTTGATGATGACAGCCAATGCTGCTATTATCATCAGACCATAGAGAAAACGAAGTCTGTCATCACTTCGTTTCATTCTTATTCACCTACGGAAATGATATTTTCACTGACCTGATCGAGGTTGGCTGCAGCTGCTGCTGCATAAACACGATCTTTGTTGCCCAGATTTGAGATTTCATAAGTAAGGGACTGATTCTGATTTTTCAAGACAGCCAGTTCCTGATTCATTGCCTGGATCTTCATTGTCAAAGAGGCATTGACGGTATTGACGATCAGACATGAGCCAAGCCAGAACAGCAAGGACAAAGAAAAAGCAATGATAGCTATACCATTAAAGCTCAATCTTCTTCTTTTTTTCTTTACAATCTTAGCCATTTATCTTCCTAATCCCTCTTATAATGGCGCTCTTGGCCCGATGATTGTTTTCAACCTCTTTCTCATCAGCCTTGTCGCCATGGTTAAGCAATACATAATCCGCTTTTTTGACCTCTTCGGGTCTTAAAGCTATGCGCAGATCATCATCTACGCTGCTGAGCGCCTTGAAGGCACGTTTTACAAGCCTGTCTTCAAGCGAATGGAATGTGATGATCACCACTCTTCCATCTTTATTGAGGATCCCATCAAACTCATTCAGGAACCTTTTCAGGGAATCAAGCTCATGGTTCACTTCGATCCTCAGAGCCTGAAAACTCTGCTTTGCAGGGTGACCTTTCTTACTCAGAACCCTGGCTGGAAGTGCTTTTTTGATCGCTTCAACCAGTTCAAAGGTCGTCTTCAAAGGTCTGTTTTCAACGATACTGCGGGCGATCCTGCGCGCATTCTTCTCTTCGCCATATTCCCACAGGACTTTGGCAAGCGCCTCTTCAGAGTATTCATTTACCACTTTGCAGGCACTAAGTGAATCTTCCTGGTTCATGCGCATATCAAGCGGTCCGTCATAGCGGTAAGAAAAACCTCTTTGTGCTTCGTCAAACTGCGGCGAAGAAACACCAAGATCGAGAAGGATACCGTCGACCTTATCCACATATTTAGCCATATTGGCAAAATTATCGTGGATGAAAACTGCATTGTCATAATCTTTCAGCACTTCTTTTGATTCCTTGATCGCTTCTTCATCAAGATCGAAACAGTACAGTTTTCCGTCTTTGAGCTTCTCCAGGATCAGCTTTGAATGTCCCCCTCTTCCCAGGGTTCCATCCACATAGATACCGCCTTGTCTGACATCAAGCAGTTCTATCGCCTTTTCAGGCATCACAGAAATATGTTTAGTCATTGTTGATCAGCTCATTGAGGTTTTCTGCCACTTCTTCAAAGCTGTTGGAAGCTTCAAGATAGTAGTCTTCCCAGGCTTTCTTATCCCAGATTTCAATATGGTCATTAACGCCGACTACGACACATTCCTTGGTGATATTGACGGCCTTTGAAAGGAAGGAAGGAATGATGATTCTTCCCTGAGAATCCAAAGTGCATTCTGTAGCCCTTGTTGTCAGCATCCTCAGATATGATCTGGCATCCTTTTTGGTCGTCGGAAGTTTATTCAGTTCGACAAACATCTTTTCCCACTGTTCAAGCGAATAGATGGTAAGACATCCGTCAAGACCTCTGGTCAGGATAAAAGTATTGTGCAGTTCATCACGGAACTTGCTGGGGATGATAATACGCCCTTTAGCATCAAGATTATGCTGGTACTCACCTATAAACATTTCCCACTTTTACCCACAATTAACCACTTTCTACCACTATTATTCCAGAATAAACCACAAATGTAAATAAAAAAGTGCACTTTTCGTGCACTTTTATTGAAAATAAACTGAAAAAAAAGAAGAATTACTTCTTCTTCATTGACACTTACTTAGCGCCGCAGTTAGGGCAAGCTCTGTGAGCTAATTTGTATTCACCACAAGATGGACATTTGACCATAGCGGGTGCCATTAATTTATAATGAGTTCTTCTTTTAGCTTTGCGTGTCTTTGAATTCCTTCTTTGCTGAACAGCCATTATTAATCATCCTCCTCAACCTTGTATTCCATAAGCTTCTGTAACCGTGGATCTATTTCATCTTCACGAGATGATTCATAGTCTTTTTCGGATACAAAAGACCAACCATCCCCTCTAGAATACTCTATTTTTTCTTTTTTTACAACTTTTATTGGAACTTCCGGATAAACGATGTAAACAGCCATCTCTTCAACAGTCATATCTTCATTAAGATAGAAGCCGTCTTCGTTCTCTTTATGCACGACTTTTTCATCCTCGCTGAGATCAAAAGGCACATATACATCTTCAAGGGAGATGGCACAAGGACAGACCATATCACCTGTCAGATGGTAGTTGATCCTCAGTTCATCTGAAACGTCATAATAAAAGCTTATGTCCCCTTCAACATTCTCGATCCTTCTTAAAAAGACATTGTCCTTTATTTCATATCTTCTGATGTCGACCGGATAGACCTTCTCCTTAGCCAGGTTTATCAGTTCACTGAGTTTTATCACCATGGCCTTATTATATAATAATCTTATGAAAGTAACGGGAATAATCGCGGAATACAACCCTTTCCATAACGGGCATCTTTATCATCTTGATAAAACAAAGAAGATCACGGAATGCGATCTTCTTATCGCGGTCATTACCGGAAACTACAATCAGCGCGGTGATCTTTCGATCATAAACAAGTTTGATAAGACCTCTGCTGCGCTTGATCACGGAATCGATCTGGTCGCAGAACTGCCATATATCAGCACATTGCAAAGCGCCTATGTCTATGGCGAAAAGGCTGTCAGGATCCTGGACAGTCTCAAGATCGATACCTTGGTATTTGGTTCAGAAACGAATAATCTGGAAGAATTAAAGAAGTATTCGCAACTGGAAGTCGATGTCACAAGACTAAAAGAACTGCTTCATGACGGCAACTCCTATCCCAGATCATACGGCCTTCTCAGTGGTTCATTGTATCCCAATGACATGCTGGCAATAGCCTATCTCAAAGCTTTAAGAGGAAAGGATATCAGACCGATATCGATCCAAAGGACCAATGACTATCTCTCGGAAAAACTGGATGTGATCTCTTCCACAGCCGCCATCAGAAAGGCTTTATCAGCAGGAAAGGATATCTCCAAAGCCTGTCCCGTCAGCATAACGGAGCCTGTATACAATAAGGATCTTTTCCCTTACATCAGACAGCTGCTGATAACCAGCAGCAAAAACGATCTCAAGCAGATTTTCATGGTGTCGGAAGGGATTGAAAATCTCTTAAAGGACAACGCCTTTAAATATGACAACTATGAAGATTTTATCAAC
>CADCPE010000243.1 GCA_902803275.1 uncultured Erysipelotrichaceae bacterium | reverse complement strand
CAGTTTCGGCTATATGATCTACTTCTTCTTCATTGCCTGCGGCATGACCTGCTACCTGCTGGATATCAATCCATTCAATCAGCCAGGCGTTGAAGTCTACAAGAAGAAGATGTTCAAACTGCTTGGAAAGGAATAAAACAAAAAAACTCTTAGAAATGATACCTTCCCTGTCAAGTAGACAGTGAAAATAATTAAATCTTAATGTATATGATAACCATCTGTTGTCACACAGTCGGATGAAAGTGATAAGACAGATGGTTTTCTTATTGCTGAAGAGTCTCAGACTGTGCCTTAAGCTGCTCTATATGATTCCAGTATCTGATGTATTTCGGATTGGACTTTATTGGATAGTCAGCCTTTCCTTCATTGGCCAGAGCTTCTTTTCTGACCTGGCCGGCTGTTTTTCCTTTGAAGCGTCTTTGCGGATAGAAGCTGATGTAGTAGTCGCTGGCCTTATAGATGGCCTCTATCAGTTCCTTTTTGGTCCTTATGTCGGGAAACAGTACGCTTAAGATCTCCTTGAGCTGACCCTGAAACTGTTCGCACGGTCCGTTGTCGATACATTTTGATACCCTGGACATTGATTGTGTATAGCCGTATTCTTCAAGCTTTGTTTTGAATGCCTGCCTGGTGTATTGGAAGCCCCGATCGGAATGAAATAACGGCTTTGCCTCAGGATAGGCATCATGAGCTTTCTCAAGAACCGTATCGGTAAGCACCGTATCGTTTCTATCGGATACTTCAAGGGCTACGGGAATTCGATCAGCCAGATCAAGGATCGGCGAGATGTATACTTTCTCGCTGCTTAGCGGAACCTTCATTTCAGTGATATCCGTAGACCATTTCTTATTGATGTGATCGCAGTCAAAATCTCTGTCAAGGATGTTTTCAGACACTGCTTCAGGAGTGGATCTTCGGTAATGATAGCCCGGCTTTCTTCTGTAGCTTGAAACAATATCGCTGATGCACATGAGCCTGTAGATCCTTTTGTGGTTATAGATAATGCCATACTGATTGCGGATGTAGTAGGTCATGGTCCAGGAACCGAATAATGAGTTGTTCGATGACGATACTTCCTTAATGATTTTAAGAAGCTTCTCGTTATCTATTTCTCTTTGATTTGGCTTTCTGTTTAACCACTTATAATAGGAAGCTCTTGACAGGTTCAGCTCCCTGCACATGAAACCGATGTCATAGTCTTCTTCTTCATGAAGCTTCTTCATAAGCTGATAGTCTATTATCCTGTTCTGCTTTTCCAAATAGATTCTCTTGGCCTTTGGAAGAGTGTTCATCACCGCCTTTCTAGCTCTTCGGCTTTTTTTAAGAGTTCATACTTCCTTCTGAATTCTTCCTTTTCTCTTTCAAGCCTTGCGATCTGCCTTTGCGCCTTTTCAAGATCGGAGAGTTCCTCTTCCGGCTTGCGTTTTCCTCTTCTGTCTTCAAGACCTTCTTCGCCATTCTGCTCATATTTCCTTACCCAGGAATAGACCTGGGCATAGCTGCATTTATAAAGATAAGCGGTATTGACGATATTGCGGTCATGGTCAAGACAGTACTTTACGATTTCAAGACGCTCATCAGAATCCGTCTTTCTTCTTTGCACCATATAGACCTCTTTCTTAGGATCATAGTCCTTCAATTCCATATGGTTATTATACGATGAGACCCATTGAACGATCATAGAGACGGCAGAGATGCCGTGCCTGATCGAAAGCTCTCTGAAAGATCCTTTTCCCGCAAGGTATTCCTTTACCACCTTCTCTTTAAACTGTCTTGAATAAGACTTATTGGTATGTGTTTCTTCAAATACAGAAGCACCATAGGCCTTATATTTTTTTGACCATTGCCGGATATGGCACGCTCCGCCTTTTCCCATGTCCAGTTCTCTGGCAATTTGAACAGCTGCCTTCCTTCCGAAGAGATAATCTTCACAGGCCTGAACCTTCTGTTCGGGAGAATATTTAGGTTTTCTTGACATAAAAAATCCCACCTTTCGTAGATTAAGTGAGATTTAAGTATTTCACGTGTCTACTTTAGTGGGATTGTATCATTCTCTGCAGGAGCTTTTTTATCTTTCTATTGTCCGTAATAGCCTCGCGGGGCATCTTCAGCTTCGGCCTGTTCCTTTGTAAGAACGCTTATCTGTCTGTTTGTAGCCAGGGCACTCAGATAAATATCACAGCTTTCTTCAAGATATATCGCAGCACTCAACGCCTGCTCAAGGTCCTTGCCGAAAGCCATGATGCCGTGATTCTTCAGAATAACGCATAAAGCTTTAGTGGCATATTCGACTGTCTGAACCCCCATGCCTTCATCCGAGCTGATCGTAAAAGGAGCGACATTTACTTCATCCTTAACTTCATCGACCATCGTCGTCGAGATCAGCGGCAGTTTATCACAGATCAAGGAAAGCGCAACTGCTTTCGGCTGATGGGTGTGGATGATCGCCTTGACTTCCGGCTTATGATTGAGAATATAGAGAATTGCCTTAAGATCGCTGGTCGGTCTTCTTTTTCCTTCCACCGTTCTTCCTTCAAGATCCACTACAACGATATCTTCTATGACCATCGTGTCATACGCCATAGCTGTCGGTGTCACCAGAACCTTATCGTCGATCCTTAAGGCGACATTGCCTCCGGACATTCTGATCAGTCCGTACTGTTCCATCTTTCTGGCAGTATCGATCAGATCCTGTCTTTGTTTTTCATAAAGCATTTTTCTCTCCTTTTAGCTGCCAGCTTCTGTTTCATATCGGCGGCCTGTTTCAACGAAGTGATCATAGGCCTTTTGGAAATCATCAGCTTTAAAGACGGCTCTGCCGATAACGACGCCACTGGCTCCTGCTTCTACCACATCTTTAAGGTTGTCGTCGTTTATTCCCCCATCGACCCAGATCTCAAGATCATTGCCGAAGATCTCCCTGGCCTCTCGGACTTTTTTAAGAACGCCCTTGCGGAATGGCAGCCCTTCATAATCGGATTCGACCGAAACAAACAGCAGATGATCGATCTGATCGATGTACGGTTCAATAAAAGAAACCGGTGTTTTAAGGTTCAGTGCCAGTCCGGCTTTTTTTCCGAAACTGTGGACTCTGCTTAAGAATTCATTCGGATAATCAAGGACTTCGATATGTGCGCAGACCAGTTCGACTCCCGCTTCCGCAAGCTGATCGACATACGCCATGGGATTCAAGACTTCCAGATGGGCATCCAGTGGCACGCTGGTATTTCGGGCGATCTGTTCGACCAGAGTCATGCCGAAGCTGATGCCTTTGACAAAATTGCCGTCATCGATATCCAGATGGATGTGTTCAAAATCTTTTGCTTTATCAAGTACCGTCTTAAGATTCAAAAGATCGGCCGAATAGATTGATGGACTTACCGTAAACATCTGATCACCTGCTCTCTTTGCCCAGCAGATCAACTGCCTTCAGGGCTGTTTCATAACGTTTGTATTTTCTTCTGTAGATATCCGCATATTCTTTCTGCGGCTTATATTCTTTTCCCTGTTTGACCATTTTTTCTACACCTTCTTTCAGATCGCTGAACAGACCGCAGGCAACGCCTGCTCCGATCGCGGCGCCTTTTGCTCCGATCTGCGAACCGGAAACGGTCTGGATCGTTATCTGCAAGGCATCAGCCATCATCTGCGACCAGACTTCGGAATTGGTTATGCCTCCGGAAAGCTTGGCTATCCTGAAGGAAGAAAGAGGTCTTTTAAGATTATAGACATGATGAACACTGGAGAAGACAACGCCTTCATAGATCGCTCTTACAAGGGAAGCATCATCATCGGCAGCACTCATATTGAGGAAGGCTCCTCTCGCTCCAGGATCGCCCGCGCTGGCAAAAAGATACGGAACGAAGATCACATCACTGTCTTCAGGCTTTTTTTCTTCTACCATCCGGTTACACATATCATATATCTGTTCACGGCTCAGATTCCTTCCGTAGCCACTAATAATCTTTTCGATATACCAGCTGAAATTGCCGGCTGATGTCGGTGTAGAATCCTCCATCAGATAATAGCCGTCTGCATAGGATATCGTTGCGGTGTTGGTGCGTTTGTCATAATCGCTCGTCGCATCTCTGATCAGAAATTCATTGATCGACCAGGTTCCGGCGATCAGGCACAGCTCGTCATCTTTCAGAATCCCGCTAGCCAGTGCGTTGGCATCGATGTCAAAATAGCCTGCCGCTAGCGGTGTGCCTTCCTTAAGACCTGTTTCTTCGCTTGCTCTTTTTGTCACATATCCGCCGATCGCTGTGCTTTCAAGTATCATCGGGAATTTTTCAAAACAATCCTCTATGCCAAGTATCCTGAACAGTTCTATATCATAAGCTCGTGTATCCTGATTGAAAAGGCTGGTTGAAGACGCTTCCGTAAGTTCGCTGTTGACATTGCCGGTCAGTCTGTATCTTAGATAATCCTTCATTGAAAGAATCCATCTGCATCTTTCCAGCACTTCCCGATCGTTTTCTTTAAACCACGGCAAAAGCACCGCCGGCTGGGCTGACCAGAGCGTCTGTCTGGTATACGGGAAAAGTTTTCTTTCGATTCCTTCTTCCTTGAACCGCTGGCACAGTCTTTCTGCACGATCGTCGGTAGAAACAATGATCGGATAGACAGGCCTTATCTGTTCATCTGTAAAAACAAGTCCGTTGCCATAAGCCGTAAGTCCGATTGACGCGATATCTTCAGTAGCGATCTTTGACTTTCCAAGGACTTCTCTGATGACTTTAACATTGGCCTTCCAGACTTCTTCAGGATCGCGCTGAGTGAATCCAGGTTCGGGTGTATCGATCTTCACATAAGCTGATGCCGAGGCAAGCTCTTTTCCTTCAACATCAAAAAGAGCACACTTGATGTCACTGCCGCCATTATCTATTCCCAGAATATATTGCATAGTTTCTTTTCCTTTACTGAAAGCGTCAAATACTGTTCATTTAAGATGTGATGATATGCCGGTAATCTTAGTTCTCTATAAATATAACAT
>CADCPE010000242.1 GCA_902803275.1 uncultured Erysipelotrichaceae bacterium | reverse complement strand
CGACACCTCAGACAAGCGCCACATACCACTATAGCTCAGCAGGTAGAGCAATCGCTCGATAAGCGATAGGCCGCTGGTTCAAATCCAGCTGGTGGTACCATTGCCTTCTTGGCCCAGCGGCTACGGCAGTCGTCCTGTAAGCGACCACACGGAAGTTCGAGTCTTCCAGAAGGCACCATATGCTGATTTGGGTGAGCGGTTTAAACCGGCAGTTTGCTAAACTGCTATATGCAAAACGCATATCGCAAGTTCGAATCTTGCAATCAGCGCCAGTCGTATTTTTTGTACAGCCTTTATGATATCGTTTATCCCGCAGCAACAAAAAGAGTCAGGGAGGATAAATGATTTTAGAGAATTATCATGATAAAGAATTAATGAAACTGTATCAGATGCTTTCAGGAAGTGACCTTGAAGGTAATTTCAAGAACACATGGGTTATCTCGATGCTGTATGCTCTGCAATGTGTCGATTGCTTCTTCAATGAAAGCGGCATGATATCGAAGAAGGAATATGTCGTTCTGGCAAAAGAACTGCTCAGGATCAGCGAGACAAAAGACAACGAAGGAAAAAACGAATTCATTTCGCTGCCGACCTGGGCCGTAGGGCTCTATGACTACATGAAGGAATCAGGAAAAAGAGTCAAGGATATCCACTCCATGAACAGTTATGAACTCATGACGAGCGTAAAACAGAGACTGGATGATGTTACAGTATAGATAGAAACTGTTAAGTGAGGGAAATTACATGGGAATTTTAAAAAAAAAAAAAAAATGGCTGTATGAATCGGAAGAACCTGACGAGCCCGTTCAAGGTGATGATAAAAACAAGGACAGTCAGCTTGATTTTCAGAAAGAGGAGAATTTTGAGAATCTTGATTCAGTGATACTGATCGCAAAACCGAGGTCTTTTAAAGATTCCTTGTTATTAAGCAAACAGATCAAAAAAGGCAGAGCAATAATGCTGAGCCTTGAATATATGATTCCTGAAGAAAAACAGAGACTGCTGGACTTCATATCCGGAGTGGTAATGGCCAAGGATGGAATGATCGCCAAGGTCTACAACAACGTCTATGTCTGTTCCGCAGATAATGTGGGAATACTTAATCTGACACAGGAAGAAATAGGAAAGTGAACGAAACAGAAATAATTGCTGAAATAAAAGAAAAGCTCAAGGAGATCGAAGAAAAGGAAAACGTCACGATCCTTTTTGCTGTGGAATCCGGTTCAAGAGCATGGGGCTTTGCTTCGCCTGATTCCGACTTTGATGTCAGGTTTGTATATAAACAGAACGATATAGATAAATATCTTAGACTTGAAGGAATAAGAGATGTCATAGAATGGGAACTTGATGACGTATATGACATCAGCGGCTGGGATCTCGATAAAACATTGAAGCTTCTTCATAATTCCAATCCCGTCATCTTTGAATGGGTCAGTTCGCCGATCATATATCTGGAGACTCCGTTTTTAGAAAAGTTCAGAGAATTCATGAAACCTTATTTCATGACCATCAAAGGTGCCCATCACTATCTTCATATGGCTCAGAGAAATTATGAAATGTATCTTACCGATGATACGGTAAAGCTCAAGAAGTATTTCTATGTCTTAAGACCGATCCTGGCGACCAGATATGTCCTAAGACACCACAGCAACCCTCCGATGCTGTTTGAAGAGCTGGTCAGAGAAGAGCTTGATGATGCCGTAAAGGAAGAAGTCAACAGACTTCTTGAAGACAAGAAGAACACTTCGGAACTCGGTACATCACACCAGATCAGAATACTTAACGATTACATCGAACACGAGCTTGTCTTTCTGGATAATGAGGTTAACTCCTTGGGCAAGGAAGAGACAAGCTGGGAAGAACTCAATAAACTGTTCTTAGAAACAATAAAACAATAGAAGAATAAAGCGTTCAGGAAGCCGGCCACTAATGACCGGTTTTTTGATGTACAATTTTTTTGACAGCAATGATACTATTAAGGTATGCAGGAGAAAAAAATCAGCGCTTTAGCTCTGCTGAGAATTTTAGAGGAAAACTCCGACGAAGAACATCCATTGACACAGCCCCAGCTGCTTGGTCTAGTAGATACGATCTATCATATCTCACTGGACAGGCGAACTCTCTACAGCAATATCGAAATGCTTCAGGAATTCGGATATGACATTGCGACATACTCCGAGACCGGAAGAGGGTATTATCTCAGAGAAAGGCAGTTCGAACCTTCACAGATCTATCTGCTGTGCAATGCGATCCACGCTTCAAACTTCATTCCTCAAAAATCGTCAAAAGAGCTGATTGACAAACTCTTATCAACCCAAAGCAGATACTTCAAAGAAGATTTCAGATCGACTGTTTTTGTCGAGAACAAAAGGAAGAAAGAAAACAAGGAATTCTTCCTTAATATCGAACTGCTTGCTGAAGCAATCAGAGAAAAGAAGAGCGTTTCTTTCTCTTATATGAAATACGATACAAACAAACAGCTGGTAGACAGAAGGAATGAACCTTATGTGTTCTCCCCTTACTATCTTGTATACAACCTCGACAAGACCTACATGAT
>CADCPE010000241.1 GCA_902803275.1 uncultured Erysipelotrichaceae bacterium | reverse complement strand
TGCACTGTTGAAAAGAAATACTGCAGCAACGCCCACAACTAATCCGATAATAATGGAAAGTACATCAAATCTCATATGAATACCTCCATTAAAAATATTATTGGGTATAATTTCCCATTAAAAATTTTACAATAAAAGAAAAATTTTCACAATATTAAGTTAAAATCTAATCATGTACAGACTGATTTTGACCGATCTTGATGAAACACTTCTGACAACAGATAAGCATGTTTCCCCTGCTGATATTCAAACCATCAGCAAGTTAAAAGATACAAAGCTGGTCCTGGCTACAGGACGAGGACATTTTTCCATTCAGAACACGCTAAAGGAAGTTGGCCTTTACGATAAGGAGGATGAATACTGTATTTCTCTCAATGGGGCCATCATCACCGAAAACAAGGGAAACCGTATCATTCACATGGAACCTCTAGGCTATCCCGACGCCGTAAGACTGTTTGAAACTGGCCTCAATCATAATGTCTGCATTCATATCTATACTGCTGTTGACTGTTACGGCTTCAGAGTCTTCGACAACGAAAGAGAATATCTGAAAAACAGGATCAATGTGATCGAATTTGAAGGCAATGATCTCTCTTTCCTAAAGGATCTGCCGATCATGAAGGTCCTTTACTGCAATCCGGATATCGATTATCTGAGAGATCTGAAAAGAAAGCTCGATCTTGACGATGTATATGACGTCACCCTTTCAGCCAACAGATATCTCGAATTCAATAAGAAAGGCGTCAATAAGGGACAGGGATTAAGAAAACTTGCAGAATATCTCAATATACCGATTTCAGAAACGATAGCCGTAGGCGATTCGCTCAATGATCTGTCGATGATAAAAGCAGCCGGACTCGGCATTGGCGTTAAAAATGCGGCCGATGAGATCATCAATGACTGCGATATCATCCTTGATTCCACAAACAACGATTCGCCTGTTACCGAGATCTATGAAAGATTCATAAAATAAAACTGAGTTAATCCTCAGTTTTTTCGTTCATTTTAGCTTTGATCTGTTCCGTGATCGCCTTATCTATCTCCGGATTGGCCAGCAGATAGGCTCTGACCGCATCGGAACCCTGTCCGATCTTTTCACCGTTGTAGGCATACCATGAACCGGATTTCTCAATGATGCCGAATTCGACACCCAGATTGATCACTTCGGAAACATGAGAGATACCTTCACCGTAATAGATCTCAACCTGGCAGGTCTTGAACGGCGGAGCAACTTTATTTTTAGCGATCTTGACATTAACTTTATTACCTATGACATCCTGACCGCTCTTGATAGCTTCGGATTTTCTTACTTCCATTCTGATCGTGGCATAAAACTTCAGTGCCCGGCCACCGGTAGTAGTTTCCGGATTGCCGAACATTACGCCGACTTTTTCTCTTAACTGGTTAATAAAGATGGTGGTACAGCCGTTGGCATTCATGGCGCCGGCCAGTTTACGCATGGCTTTAGACATCAGACGGGCATGAAGACCGATATTGGAATCGCCCATCTCACCATCCAGTTCAGCCTGCGGAACAAGCGCAGCAACGGAGTCGATGACGATCAGATCGATCGCACCTGATTTTATCAGCACTTCAGCGATCTCCAAGGCCTGTTCGCCTGAATCAGGCTGAGATAGGATCAGTTCATCGACATCAACGCCCAATGCCTTGGCATATCTTGGATCTATTGCATGTTCAGCATCGATAAAGGCAGCCTTGCCGCCGTCTTTCTGGCATTCAGCAATGCACTGCAGAGCCAGCGTTGTCTTGCCTGAAGATTCCGGACCGTATATTTCGATGATCCTGCCTCTAGGAAGACCGCCTACGCCCAAGGCATAATCGATAGCCAAAGAGCCGGTAGAGATCGTATCGACATCGACGAATGCGTGTTCGCCAAGTTTCATGATCGAACCTTTACCGTACTGTTTTTCGATCGTTTTCAAAGCTTCATTGAGAAGCTGATCTTTTTTATCTTCACTGAGCTGCAAAGTATCTTCCTTTTTTGCCATATTAAGAATACCTCCTATACATTATGTCCGGAATTATGTGTTTTTCCTACATCGATTCAAAAATATATTCCTTTACCTGCATGAAATATGAATAGCCGCCGGCAATGGAAATGAAGGTCGTAAACCATATCAGTATCTCATCCAATGGAATATTCCAGATCTCGAAAGGAATATTGTTGAACAGGATCAGTACTATCGTGACCATCTGCAGGGCTGTTTTAAGCTTGCCCAGCATGCCTGCAGAAACGACGACGCCCTTCTGTGCCGCTATCATACGGCAGCCGTCGACAATGATGTCTCTTAGGATCATGACGATGCAGCAGACCAGCGGGATCATGTGCTTATAGGTCATTATTATCAGCATCGTATTTACCAGCAGCTTATCAGCTATCGGATCGGCAAACTTGCCGAAAGTCGTGACGATATTGTTTTTTCTGGCGATTTTGCCATCCAGAAAATCCGTAAAGGATGCGATCCCGAAGATCGCAAGAACGATAAGATTGAGATAAGAGACTGAAATGCCCCCTACGGTCAGAGAATCAAAAGCGATCCCAAACTGATCATAAGGAAAAAGCCATACCAGGCATAATACCGGAACCAGAACAATTCTGAATAATGTTAATTTGTTAGGTAAATTCATAAAACTATAATATCACAATTAGTACTTTATTATTTTATAACCTGCAAGAATATAATTCAAGTCAAACGATTAAGAAAAAAGACCTTGCGGTCTATTCTACAAACAACATTTAATAAGCCATGTTCTGTACTGGACAATCATTTATCTGCGTTTGCACGCCCGGCAAATCGCTTCAGTTCGCTATTACCGGTTCCCCTACCATTATTTGGGTTTCTCGCTTATGGGGTTTATCGCGTTCCACTCTGCTATTTCTAGCAGACTCGTCTCTTTGACACTTTTACAGGCTATTTCCATAGTTTCCCTTAGGAAAATCGCCAGCCGTCAGCTTGCGCTGCCCAGGCTTACTTTCTCACCTGGCATAATCACTACATCCATCGCAGGATGTGCGAGCATGGACTTTCCTCTGCCGAAGCAGCGATTGTCTGAATGTTATTTGTTGTAGATATATTCTTCTAAGCGTGAGATTCTCTTTAATACATCAACTGAAGAGTACGAAGTTGTATTCGACAGATCAAAGACCATCTTGCGGCCTTCAAGTTCAAGATTCTTGGACTTCAAATCTTTTACCTGATCCTGTAAAGAAGAAACTGCATCCAGTAACTCCTGGACATTTTCTTCCATCTTCTGATAGTCTTCCAGAACTTCATCTAAAAACGCGTCGACCTGTTCAGCATTGTATCCTTTGAAATCAGTTTCAAATTCTTTATTAAGAATCGTCTCCGGTGTCAAGTTCAGTTTCTCCATATCTTTCTCCCAGTACAAATTATAATAAAACAAAAATTAGCTATAATCAAGTAAACTAGCATTTAAATTCATCTATATTATATAATATTACTTAGGTGAAAAGATGAAGTATCCTAACAGCAACAAGGTCTATGTTCAACCGAAAGAATCTGCATCCAATCGAGGCATGTCACTTGAAGAAGACATAAACCGCACGAACCGGTATTATCTCACCAACGATATCGCCGTGATCCACAAGAAACCTACACCGATCACCATCGTGCATGTTGACTATCCGAAAAGAAGTGCCGCAAAGATAACCGAAGCCTACTTCAAACTGGCTTCGACCACTGACTACAACGGGATATATTTGGGGAAATATATCGACTTTGAAGCCAAGGAATGCGAATCCAAAACTTCCTTTCCGTTCTCATCTATTCACAGACACCAGATAGATCATCTATCCAGTGTACTAAGACATGGGGCTATAGCTTTTATCATCATCCGCATGGTCGAATATGATAAAGACTTTCTAATTAAAGCAATCGATTTTTTAGACTTCTACAATTCCGGTGTCAGGAAATCTCTTCCTTTTGCCTGGATTGAAGAAAATGGCTATGAGATCAAGCGATCATATCAGAAACCGTGCGACTACATTGCGGTAGTAGAAAGAGTATTTGAATTATGAGTATTAAAAAAGTGAAACCAAAACGTAAAATCAGTGCAACGCGCATCTGGGCGATAATCGTATCCGGCATGCTGGTACTGGCGATCATCGGACTCTGTGCCGGTGTATTCGTCATCTACAAACTGCTTCAGGACAAGCCTGTACTTAACCCTGCAGACTTTGAGCAGGTCGAATCTTCAGTTGTCTATGACTCCAAGGGTGAAGCGGTCGCCAACCTCGGTACCGTCATCAGGCAGAACATCGAATATGCCGAGATCCCTAACTGCGTCGTTGATGCCTTCGTCGCAATCGAAGACTCCCGTTATTTCGAACATAACGGTTTTGACATCCCGCGTTTCACAAAGGCAATCCTGGAAAACCTCCGTACTCTTTCATTCGGTCAGGGTGGTTCCACCTTCACCATGCAGTTAGTCAAGAATACATATTTCGTCAACGATGAGACCGGTGAATATGCATCAAGATCCGGTGCCTCAGGCATCAAGAGAAAAGTTCAGGAGATCGCACTGGCTTTTGAACTTGAAGATGCGAAATCAAAACAGGATATCTTCGAATCCTATGTCAATAAGCTCAACTTCGGAGGTTCCAACAACATCCGTGGTATCCAGAAGGCTGCCCAGTATTACTTCGGCAAGAATCTGAGTGAATGTACCCTGGTTGAAGGAGCTCTGCTGGCCGGTGTCATCAACGCTCCGAACTACTACAATCCTTTCTACAATCTGGAAGCAGCTCAGGAAAGAGTTACCGAGGTTCTCTATCAGATGAGAAACCACGGCTATATAACCAAGGATGAATACGAGCTGGCCAAATCTGTAAGGATCGAAGATGTGCTCAAGGATCCGTATTCAAAGTCGAATGATGGAAACGGGATCCCTTATCAGGCTTATGTCGATCAGGTCGTCAATGAAGTAAGAGACCTTACCGGTCTTGATCCTTATACAACGACCATGCATATATACACCTACATGAACAAGGACATCCAGGAAGAGATGGACAGGATTCAGGCCGGTGATTTTGAAGAAGATTATCTGGCTTATCCTGATGACTACTTCGAAGTCGCATCGGTCTGTGTCAAGAACACGACCGGTGAAGTCGTGGGAATCCTCGGCGGAAGAAACTACGCCAATGGCGGACAGCTTCTGCTCAACCATGCGACAGACCAGTACAAGCAGCCTGGTTCATCTATCAAACCGATCCTTGACTATGCCCTGGCCTTTGAGAATCTGGGCTGGGCTACGGACCACGTCATCTGCGACAAGCCGATGTGGCTTGATGCCTCGACTGGAATTCCTGTTGTAAACGACTCCGGAACATACACCGGTGATGTAACTTTGAAGACAGCTTTAGGCAATTCCATCAATACCTGTGCGATCCAGACGCTTCAGGCAGTTCTGGATGCCAAGAAATACGAGTATGTCGTCAACTATGCTCAGTCTATCGGCTATGACTTCACACTGGAAGATTTCAACATCCAGTATGCGATGGGCGGTTCAACTTGTGAAGTAACTCCGTACATTCATGCCGGTGCATATACAGCCATCATGAACTACGGCACCTATACTCCGCCTCACACGATCTCAAGGATCGAGTTCACCAACGGCAAATCGCCGATCACGCCTAAGTACGAATCAACTCAGGTCATTTCGGAAGCTGCCGCATATCTTACAACCGAACTCATGAAATCCAATGTTGCAGGATTTGGTGGTACCTATTCCTACGTTAGAAGCAGTGACTACACCGTCTATGGCAAGACCGGAACAACAGACTACGGCAATTCCGCTGTTGAACTGGGCGTTCCTTCCGGATCGATCAAGGACGGCTGGCTGGTTGCCGCTACAAGCGAATACACTACGGCAACCTGGGTAGGCTATGAAAGAGTCGTCTCTAATCAGCCTTCATATATAACCAAGGATTACTACTACAATGAGCGTCCTCAGGGCAAGATAGCTCATCTCATCCTTGAAGCAGCATATAAATACGGCGGCAGTGCTCCTGTCGCGCTTGAGAAGCCATCAGGTGTCACGACGATCACTCACGTAATCGGCACATGGCCATATGCGGCATTTACCGATGGCATGGATGAATCATTGAGAACAAGCGGCATGATCAAATCCGACTCCGTTAAACTGGTATCTCTCTCTGATCCGAAGATCTCTGATATCAGCGGCTTTGATGCGACATTCGACCCGAATACCGGAGT
>CADCPE010000240.1 GCA_902803275.1 uncultured Erysipelotrichaceae bacterium | reverse complement strand
TTTCTTCCAGGGGGCCATGCCTTTACTGGGCTATCTTATCTTCACTCCGTTCATTGAGAAGATCGAAAGATATGACCACTGGATCGTTCTGATAATCCTTGCCATATTGGGCATCAATATGATCAGAGAATCATTTGACAAGGAAGAGATAAAAGAAAAATCGGAAGAATTCACTTTCAGGATCCTGATCCTGGAGTCGATCGCAACTTCTATCGATGCCTTAAGTTCAGGGATCGCTCTATCCACCTTTTCTATCAGCCCTTATCTGACCTGTCTGGTCATCTTTATCTGCACATTCATCTGCTGCATCATCGCCCACAGATTAGGAAAGGGCATAGCTCTCATACTCAAGGATAAGGCCACTATCTTGGGTGGTGTGATCCTGATCCTGATCGGGATCAAGACGGTCCTGGAACACCTCAATATCATCCGGTAATAAAAAAGATGTTCTATTCAAACATCTTTGTATCATAGACGATCTCGTATGAGATGCGATTCTCAAGCTTTTTCTTTATGAACGGTTTCAGGATGATGCCTGTAGCGATCAGTCCGATGACGAACTTGATGATCATGCGGTAGGTCTTGTAGTTGTCGATGAAATGCGGAAGCACAAGATCCACGATCCTTATGGCCAGTGATCCGATCAGCACGGACAGGATGAATTTTCTGGAGAAGATCTTTGACCAGGGCATATCCGGAAACATGATCTTGATGCATATTGCCGCTATCAGCAGTATGATCGCCGTTTCAACAAGGAAGCCGCCGATCTGTGAAACGATCGGGATAAAGATATTCTGAAACAGGATCTCCAGAAGGCTGATCAGGATATGACCGATCGCCCACAGCGGAACAAAGAAGATCGTGCGGATCTTCACTGGAATACGATAGATCAGCTTCTTCAGTCTTTCCTTGAAGGAATCATGAACTTCACTGTTTTCCAGATTGTCTTCGCTGTAGTCATTGATGCTTTCGATCACGGCCTTAGGCGTCTTCGGATAATTCTGTTTGAGTTCTTCAGCCGATTCAAAAAGCGCTCCCAGCGTGACTGAGAAGGTCGTAAGACCGGCCAAGATCCCCAATGTGACTTTTTTCTTTTTATCCATCATTCTCTTTAAGATATTCCTCAAGTATTCTGATCGATGAGGATGTGCCGATCCTCTCGGCGCCCGCTTCGATCATCGCCTTGCAGGTGGCGTAGTCCCTGATGCCTCCGGCAGCTTTGACTTTCACCTCATCGCCGACCATGGCTTTCATCAGTTTTACATCTTCAATTGTAGCCCCTGCAGGCCCAAAACCGGTAGAGGTTTTGATGAAATCGGGTCTTACTTCCCTGGCGATCCTGGAAACTTCAGCTATCTCATCTTTTTCAAGATAGCAGTTCTCCAATATAACTTTTACGATTATATTATATTCTCTGGCAATCTTGACCATGGCTTTCATCTCTTCTGCTATATAGTCATAATCGTGTTCCTTGACTTTGCCGATATTGAGCACATAGTCGATCTCATCGGCTCCATCTTCGATCGCCAGCTTCGCCTCCATGCATTTGGCTTCAATGCTCATCTGGCCAAGCGGGAAGGCTATCGCAGCCCCGACATGGACATCGCTCCCTTCAAGCAGTTTCTTGCATAATCTTACCGGATAGGAGTTTATCGCAACCATGCCGAAACCGTATTCCCTGGCTTCATTGCAGAGCTTTTCAAAATCGGCTTTCGTCGCATAAGCCTTGAGAAAGGTATGATCAAACATCCTGCAGAGTTTTTCTTTTGTCAGTTCCATATATAAATAATAAAGCAGCTAAAAGCTGCTTGTGCACTATTCTTCCTCTTTCTTTTCTTCTTCTTTGACTTCCTCGAACATGTCAGCTCCGACCATGCATACCGGGCACTGTTCAGGAGCCTTGTCTGCTTCAACTTCATAACCGCAGACGGTGCATCTGAATAATGGCATTATTTTTATCTCCTTTACTAATATAATTATTGCTTATTTGTATGTTTTTTTCTATTAAAGTGCTACAATATGAATGTATAAACATATGTTTATACACCTAAACACATTATGACAAATAAAGAAAAGGAAATTCTGGATATCATCAGGGACAATCCGACCATCGAACAGAGCGAGATCGCCGATCTTCTGAATATCTCACGAAGCACGGTCGCCGTCCATATCTCGTCCTTGCAGAAGCAGGGCTACCTGCTTGGCAAAGGCTACATCGTGGCGGATGAGCAGTATGTCGTAGGCATAGGAGCTGCCAATGTCGATGTCTATGGAAAGTCCAGGATCAGGATCAGAACGCACTATGATCATCCGGCCGATATCAGAAGCTCGGTCGGCGGAGTCATGCACAACATCATCACCGACTATGTAAAGCTTGGCGGCGCCAGCAAGCTCATAACCGCTTATTCTGATGACAGCTATGGCAAGATGATCGTCGAAGACTGCAAAAACAGCGGTATCGATATCTCTGATTCGCTGTTTGTCAAGAACCGCTCATCCGGCATCTTCATGCAGATACAGGACGAAAACAACGATATGTATCTTGCGATCTGTGACATGTCGATACTGGAAGGCGTTACGGCCGAGTTCATTCAAAGCAAGAAGCACATCCTGCTTGGCAGCAGACTAGTGGCCATCGATCCTTCCCTGCCTAATGAAACGATCGAAGAGATCATCAGCATCTGCAAAGGCAGGGTCAGCATCTATATCGATCCGATCTCCGATAACTACGCCTTGAAGATCAGGGATTACGTTAAGGACTTCGATCTGATCAAGCCTAATCTCTCGGAACTTGAAAATCTTTGCGGAAGAAAACTCAATAGCGAAGATGAGATCGTCAGGGCCTGCAAGGAACTTATCAGAAAAGGTCTCAAGAAGATCGTGGTATCCAGAGGCGCCAAGGGAGTCATCTATGCCGATGAGGAAAAGGTCATCAAAAGAAAGTTCAAGGAAGAAAAGCACATGGTCAATGCCTCAGGAGCCGGTGATGCCCTGATGTCAGCACTGATCTATGGGCAGGTCAACGGACTCAGTATCGATGAAACGATCGATTACGGACTGGCTGCCGGTATTGCAGCTATCAGAAGTGAAAAAACGATCAACGATAATTTTTCGGTTGATTTATTGGAAGAAATTATTAAGGAGAGTAAACAATGAACTACAAAGACTATTTATCAATTACCCCGGAGATCCAGGAAGCCATTCAGGAAGGCAAACCGATCGTCGCTTTGGAATCAACGATCCTGTCACACGGCATGCCTTATCCTGAGAACATCGAATTCGCTCACAAGGTCGAAGAGATCGTCAGAGCTCAGGGTGCCATTCCGGCTACCATGGCTATCATCGGCGGCAAGCTCAAGGTCGGTCTTAACAGCGAAGAACTCGAGCTTATGTGCAAGGCTGATAATATCGCCAAGGCATCAAGAAGAGATGTGGCTGTATATCTGGCAAACGGACAGACAGCTGCTACGACCGTTGCGACAACGATGCTGATCGCCAATCTGGCCGGCATCAGAGTCTTTGCGACCGGCGGTATCGGCGGTGTCCACAGAGGCGCTCAGGAGACGATGGATATCTCTGCCGACCTGCAGGAATTCGCTCACACCAACGTCTGTGTCGTTTCCGCAGGATGCAAGTCGATCCTGGATATCGGACTGACTCTGGAATACCTTGAAACATACGGCGTACCTGTACTGGGCTATCAGACAAGTGAATTCCCATGCTTCTATTGCGAAACTTCCGGCTTCGGTGTCGACTACAAGGTCAAGGATGCTGCAGAAGTCGCAAAGATCATGAAGACCAAATGGGATCTTGGACTTGATGGCGGTGTCCTGGTAGGCAATCCTATCCCTCATGAGTATTCAATGGATCACAAGGTGATCGATGAAGTAATAAATAAAGCTCTGGATATGGCTAAGGAAAAAGGAATCAAGGGCAAGGCTACGACACCTTTCCTGCTTGCAACGATCAAGGATCTGACTGGTGGCGATTCTTTGGCTTCCAATCTGCAGCTGGCTTACAACAACGCAAAAGTTGCTTCACAGATCGCTGTTGAATTTGCCAAGAAATAGATCATCAGGGAAAGCAGAGAGAAATCTCTGTTTTCTTTTACTGTAATTCAGTTGACAGAAGAACCATGTTATTCAAAAGAAAGATCGAAAAGAAGACCTATGATCCAGGCATCAAAGAACCGGCCATCAGAACAAGCATCTGCACCGGGGAGAAAGTTGCAGGCTTTTGCAATCTTACAAGCGGAAGGTTTGAAGAAGTGATGCTGATAAACAGTGAAAAAGATCTGCAGGAGTTTATCGATACCTACAGCATCACAGGAAAGATCAGGAAGATATACTAAAAAAGCCCGTAATCACAATGCTTACGGGCTTTTTGCTTAATGATGCATCATCAGATCTATTTAGCTTTGACTTCGGCGTTGCCAAGGTCTTTTCCTTCATTGAAGTTCTTGGCGTTTTCCATTGTGACGACGGCGATCGCCTGCATGGCTTCTCT
>CADCPE010000239.1 GCA_902803275.1 uncultured Erysipelotrichaceae bacterium | reverse complement strand
GGCGAACGATGGGGCTCGAACCCACGAAATGCCAGAGCCACAATCTGGTGTGTTAACCAACTTCACCACGTCCGCCATGTGCTTTATTATTCTATCACAAGTATAATTTTGTTTTCAATGATAGAATATCTTTATGCTGGAAATTAAAGGTATAAGATTTGATGTAAAGATCAACCGCAAAAGAATAAAGAATCTTTATTTGCGTTTAGACGGCAATACGGTAGTTGCTTCTGCACCGCTGAGGATGCCTGAATATGAAATATACAGATTCATAGATTCACGCCGCAACTGGATCTACAGGGTCTATGATTATCAGGCGTACAAGAAAAGGGTAGGCAGGCTCTATAACGGCGGAGACACTTTCTATATCTACGATGTTCCGTATAGGATTGAATTCCTGCAGGGAAAGAAAAATGTATCAATAAGAGGGAATACTATCTATCTTTCATATAAAGACGACAGCGAAGACAGAATAAAGTATCTTTATAAACAGCTTGATAAATATCTTCTGATCAAAGCCGAGGAGTATCTGAACAAACACATAGGCTTTCTTAAGGACTATGGCTATCAACAGATACCGAAGATCGGATGCAGGATCATGAAGACAAGATGGGGAGTATGCTATACAAAGAAAAACAGCATAAGTATCTCTTCTTACTTGATCCATTATCCTTTTGAATGTCTTGAATATATCATCGTTCATGAACTTACACATTTTATCGTTCCGAATCATTCGAAACGCTTCTACAATATAGTTTCCAGTAACATGCCGGATTATAAAAAAGCTGTTGAAAAGCTCAAATTATGAAAATATTTTTCATTAGTCTTTTTCCTTGAAACGCTTTCATTAAGAAGGTAAAATTATATCAAGAGGAAACGTTTAATAATATGAACACAGTATTAGTAAAGGATAATAAAACTATCTTAGGGGTCGCTGACTCTTTACTTGTGTTTGTTTTAAATTAAACTTTTTTGGGTGGACGCCGTATAGCGTTCACTTTTTTATTAACGTTTGATAAGGAGGATATGCAAAATGGGTCAAACACTGAATGACGCGCTTCTGGACGCATGCAGCAGCGGTCATCTGGATGAAGTCAACAGACTTATAGAACATGGCGCTGACGTTAACTGCAAGAACGGAGATGGTCGTACCGGTCTGATGAGAGCTTCCAAAAGAGGCTATGAGGACATAGTTAGAAGACTGCTTGAGTGTGGGGTTAATGTTACAGCAAGAGACAAGAACAATGATACGGCACTGATGGGCGCAGCCAAGCACGGCTACACAAATATCTGCCGGATGCTGGTGGAAGCAGGAAGCGATGTCAATGCGCACGATAATGAAGGCCGAACAGCTCTGATGAGGGCAGCATTCAAAGGTGAATCAGGAGTCGTTGAATATCTGGTGTCATCTGGTGCTGAACTCGATGCCAGAGACGCAAAAGGCCGAACAGCTTTGATGGATGCAGTACTGGCCTTCAAGGTCGATGTAATTCATTATCTGCTGGCAAAAGGTGCTGATGTAAATAAGAGAGACAATGAAGGCTGCACGTGCTTGATGCGTGCAAGCTATGGCGGTTATAATGATTTAGCAGTCTATCTGCTCAACAGAGGTGCGGATAAATACGTAAAAGACAATGCCGGAAGAACTGCTGTCGATTATGTAAGAAATCCGGAAAACACGGAATTAATCAATTTACTTAAATAAAGGGGAACAATTGTATGAAAGAGTATGCGTCAAAAGATGTAAGAAATGTTGTGTTGCTCGGCCACTCAGGCGCCGGCAAGACAGCTATGGTCGAGGCCGCTTTATATCTTACTAAAGCAATCGACCGTATGGGCAAGACCAGTGATGGTACTGCTGCCATGGACTTTGATCAGGAAGAATCAAAGAGAGGTGTATCTGTATTCACTGCTTTGGGGCCGGTAGAATTCAAGAACACCAAGATCAACTTCATTGATACTCCGGGTTATCTGGATTATGAAGGTGAAAAAGTATCCGGTACAGCAGCAGCTGACCTGGCAGTTATCGTCGTTTCTGCCAAGGATGGTATCGAATCAGGTACGGAAAGCGCTGTCAAACTGGCCAAGAAGAATGATATTCCAATCGTTTTCTTCATCAACAAGCTTGATGATGATAATGCCGATTTTGAAAAGACTGTAAATGAAATAAGAGAAAAATTCGGTACTTCTGCAGTTCCGTTTGAAGTTCCGGTAATGGAAGGCAAGAAGATGACCGGTTCAAACAAGGTTCTTGATGATGCCGGCAATCCTCATTATGATCAGATCGCTGAAGCTATCGCTTCTGCCGATGATGCGCTGATGGAAAAATTCTTCGAAGGTGAAGCATTCACTCCGGAAGAGACTTCCAAAGGTTTAAAACTTGCGCTCAAATCAGGCGATGTAAAACCGGTATTCGGCGGCAGTGCGATCAACGCTCAGGGTATCGAACAGCTCCTTGACTTCTTAAAGGAAAACTGTCCGGTTTATATTGACCGTGGAACGATCAAGGATGTAAACGGTGCAGAATTCAAGACTGATGATTCTGAAGCATTCACCGGTCTTGTCTTCAAGACAGTCGTCGATGCTTTCGTTGGAAAGATCTCATATGTAAAGGTATTATCAGGAAATCTGACTCTGCAGACACCATTATTCAACGCCAAGAAAGATCAGACTGAAAAAGCCGGCGGTCTGTTTGTGCTTTGCGGCAAACAGCAGCTTCCGGTAAACAAGATCTCCTGCGGCGATATCGGTGCCTTGACTAAACTGGCAGTTACCGAAACAAACGATACACTGTGCACTAAAGATAAGAAAGCTGTATATGCTGATATCGAATATCCTAGACCAATGCTTGGCGTTGCTGTATCTCCTAAGACAAAAGATGATGAAGACAAGATGTCTGATGCCTTAAAGAAAGTCCTGGTCGAAGACAAGTCTTTGAACTTTGTCAGAAACGCAGAAACAGGCGAACAGGTATTATATGCTGTAGGTGATCAGCAGATCGATGTTGTTGTCAGCAAGCTTAAGAACAGATACAAGGTTGAAATTGCACTTAAGGAACCTAAAGTTCAGTACCGTGAGACGATCAGAGGCAAATCTGAAGTTCAGGGCAAATACAAGAAACAGAACGGTGGTGCAGGCCAGTATGGTGATGTCTGGGTAAGATTCGAACCTAACCCTGATTCAGAAGAAATGGTCTTCGCTGAGGAAGTATTCGGCGGCGCCGTACCTAAGAACTACTTCCCATCTGTAGAAGCAGGTTTAAGAAGCTGCATGGCTAAGGGTCCTTTAGCCGGATGCAAAGTCGTTAATGTCAAGGCTACATTGTATGATGGATCTTACCATCCAGTAGACTCAAAGCCTAACTCATTTGAAGCAGCTGCAAGGCTGGCATTCAAGGCTGGCATTCCTAAGGCTAATCCGATCCTTCTGGAACCTATCGGCAAAGTAACGGTTATCTGTCCGGAAGAATACACCGGTGATATCATCGGTGACTTCAACAAGAGACGTGGCATGATCCTGGATACAGGT
>CADCPE010000238.1 GCA_902803275.1 uncultured Erysipelotrichaceae bacterium | reverse complement strand
TTTGATTATTTCAGTCCCCGAAGCTGCATAGTTTCCAATGAACTTATGACCTGTCTGCGCTTCAAGCTCATCCAGAAGATCTTTAGGGAATCCTGTTTCAGTAAAGGTTACAGCCGGTCTGGTCGTATGTACACCCATGATTTCCCAGTGGCCCGTCATCGTATCCTTGCCCACGGATTTTTCCTTCAGTTTGCCATAGTAGGCACTGCTGTTTTCGACCGGCGGATTGCCTTTGGCTTCCGTGATATTGCATAAGCCCATAGCCTGCAGATTTGGGATCTTGTATCTCCCTTCTGTTGCTTCAAAAATGTGGCTGATCGTATTGGCACCTTCATCGCCGTAAAGATGCGAATTCTCCTCCCAGCCTGCACCTAAAGAGTCAATAACAACTACAAATACCCTCTTATTTTCCATTTTTCTTTAAACCTCTTTCTTTATATAACGGATGTGCATTTCTATATGATTCTTTCAGTCTCTCTGTTTCAACATGCGTATAGATCTCTGTTGTTGAAATGTCGGAATGACCCAGCAGTTCCTGTATCACTCTTAGATCGGCACCGCCTTCCAGCAGATGCGTCGCATAAGAATGACGCAGTTTATGCGGGGTTAAATGCTTATCTATATCTACATCAATTATACTCTCACGCAGCATCTTTTCGACATATTCGCTGTAAACCGGTTTACCAAACCTGTTTATGAAAAAGCGGTTTGTGGCTTTTTTCTGCCAGAGAGGTCTCACTGTACGGTAATAGCTGTCCATCACTTCCTTTGTGCGTTTCGGGATCGGGATGATTCTTTCCTTGTTGCCTTTTCCGATGACGTTGACAAAGCCATCATGAAGATTGACCTGATTTGTCTTCAGATTGCAGCATTCGCTTACTCTTAGCCCCATTCCGTATATCGATTCAAGAATGGCGTGGTTGAAAAGATCTTCAGCCTTTTCATCATTGAAGCGGCCCATCAGTTTTTCGATTTCCTGCTCAGTTGCGTAGATCGGAAGTCTCTTCTCCCCTTTTGAAACCGTCAGATTCAAAGTAGGGTCCTTCATGTCATATTTGAAATTAAGAAATCTGTGCAGATTTCTGATAGCTGTCTTCATCCTGTTTACTGAAGCCTGAGCGTAATTCTTATTGAGCTGCATTACCAATTCATTGATATCGCTATCTTTGACCTTTTCGATCTTTTCGATCTTTTTATCTTCAAGAAAAGCCTGATATTTCTTCAGGTCCCTTGTATATGATTCGATGGTATTATCCGCCCTTCCCTGATTTGTCGCAATTGACAGGATATAGTCACGAATGGCGTTTTCTACTTTCATTGTTTGAGGCTCTCTTTAGCGTTGTAATAAAGAGCTCTGGCGGCATCAAGTGATACTTCAGAAGTATCTGTAGACGAGATCAAGGCGAGTTCCTTTATTATTTCTTCCTGATCAAGACGTCTAATAAGCGTGCGTGAATATTCATTTCCATCTTCCTTGTAGATATAGAAATGATAATCAGCGCAGGCTGCCACGCTCGCTAGATGGGTAATGGTCAAAACCTGTGTATTCCTGGCGATATGAGCCATCTTCTGGCCGATGGAGAGTCCGACCTTTCCCGATACTCCTGTATCGATCTCGTCAAAGATCACCAGTGATGTATCGCTTAATGAAGTGAATACGCTCTTAAGTGAAAGCATAAGTCTGCTTATTTCACCGCCTGAAGCAACGTTTCTTAATGGCTTTAATTCTTCTCCTTTATTCAAAGAGATATAGAACTCCGTATCGTCTATGCCGTTCTTATTCAATTCACTTTCTTTGAACTCAACCGCAAAGTTAACATTGCTGAGCATGAGATCTTCACACTGCTTCTCTATTTCCTTTTCAAGCTGCTTTGCTTTGTCTGTACGGATCTCGTGTATCGTTTCTGCGGTATTCAAGGCTTTTTCATACAGCGCATCGACCTGTTTTTTCTTTTCACCTAATACAAAATCTCTATCTTCAAAGAAAGCGATCTTTTCTTTGATCTGATCCTTCAGCTCCAGCAGACCTTTAACATCAGCACCGTGCTTTCTTTTAAGCTTGGAATAAGTGAAAAGACGGTCTTCAATATAATCGATATTCAGATCATCTTCATTGAAGGAAGCCAGTACAGCCTTCAGTTTATCCATTTCTTCATCCAGAGAATAGTACAGTTCCTCAATACGGTCTCTGATCATTTCGATGACCTGATCGTTCAAAGTCAGATTCTTGTAAAGGTAACTGAGTCTTTCTCTGATGCCTTCCTGTCCGTCATAGAGTTCATTGGCTTCGTTGAGGACACTGAGATATTTCTCCGCATCCTTATAGTGTCTTTCCTTTTCCTGAAGCTCTTCTTCTTCGCCTTCTTTTATATCCGCATCTTCAAGTTCTTTCAGATCAAATCGAAGATAATCAAGATCGGCCTCATTATAGGTATTGTTTGCGAGTTCCTCATATTCGTTCAAAGCCTTGCTGTAGTCAGCGTATTCCTGATCGTATCTATGAAGCAATTCCGGCTCATTGATGTATTTGTCCAGAAGTTTGAGATGATTCGCCTTATTGAGAAGATATTGCGAATCCTTCTGCGAATGAATATCAATGTGATCCGCAAAAAGATCCGTCAGAAAAGACAGAGTTACACTGGTCTGATTGATCTTGATGGAATTGTGGTTGTCAGTCGAGATGATCCTTCTGATGATCAGTTCATCATCGTATTCGATCTCTGCATCATCCAGTTTTGCTTTCATGTCTTCATCAATCGAGAAGATGCCTTCGATCATGGCTTTATCCTGTCCGGTTCTTATTATCGAGGTATCGGCCTTTCCCTTCATCAGAAATGATAAAGCTCCGACAATGATCGATTTTCCGGCACCTGTCTCACCGGTAAAGACATTAAAACCGCTGCCGAAATCAACTGACAGTTCATCAATTATCGCATAGTTTTTGATATGAAGACTCTTAAGCATTAAATAGTGTCAAAAAGTTCTTTGACTCCCCTTCTTTCAAGAAAAACAATATCTATATCCAGTCTGTTGTCATTGATGAATTTAAGCATTCTGCTTTGCAGATTCTTGCCATAGACGTAGACTTTGTCATATTTGGGAAGCTCTTCCCTGATCAGAGTTTCATCAAGCGGCAGATAGCTGTTCATTTCGACGACCCTGACCGGCATATCATTCTGCGAAACGATCTCTTCAATGGCGTTGAGATCATAGCCGGAAGAGAGAAGGATCTTCTCTTCATTATCATTATTTCCGAAAACAGGCCACTTTCCTACAGCAATTTCCGAAAATTCATCTTTTTTACAGTATTCGATACAGCGTTCCGGATAAATGATCAGAGATGGCTTATCAAGATGTGCCGCTCCATATACGGTATCCTGCAGTTCGATCGAATCCTTCGGTTCAAAGATATAGATGTTGGAAAGATTGCTCAGAAGATCGTAATTGAGGTTTCCGTCATCAATAATGCCTATCAGCATTGGCTTATTGAGCTTGCATATCTGATTCTTCAAAACTCTGAAGGAATTTGCCAGTTCAAACGATTTGAGTGGGACCAGACAGACCTTGCCGTCAAGTGCCAGACCTGAAGCAAAGGAAAGCGTATTGTCTCCGCTTGATGATGTATCAAAACTTCTTAAAGGATATTTCGCAAAGACATTGGTAACGCCATAGTCATTGATGTTGCGGCTGGTGACACAAAGCAGATCTTCGTTTTCAGCCATCATCTTCTCATATGTTCTGCCGACGATCGTTTTGGCAAACAGCAGATCATCCTTTTCGCTCAGGGCAAATTCGCCGTTTTCTCTGTTGAAGATCGAAACATGATTATATGCGCCGTTTGTCGATGCTTCTGCAAATTTATATCCTTTGCCGCTGGTGGTGATGCAATGTACGACTACCGGATAGTCTTTTTCTTTGGCTATTTCAAAAGAACGTTCAAGTTCCTTGATGTTATGTCCATCGATCGGTCCGATATAGTCGATATTGTATTCAGAGAAAATGCCTTCATTTAGCACGTTTTTCTTGAGGCTTGTCTTGAAGTTATGGATGTTTTCAATGATCTCTTCGCCCTTCTTGACTGGTCTGATCATGCCTTTGACATTTTCCTTGAGGTTATTATAGGAACGGGTATTCCTCAATGTTGATAACAGTTTATCTACCAGGCCGATGCCTTTATCGATGGTCGTATCATCATTAAAGACGATGATCAGTTTTCTGTTGAGCGCAGAGATCAGATTGAGCGCTTCGATATATCTTCCTGAAAGAAGATCCAGGGAATTTACCACGGCAACAACATTGTGATGAGCGTGATCAAGATCTCTGGATACAGCAAGTCCTACGGCGTTGGCCAGCGAATAGGCGCCGTTGGAATTGACCTGCAGTTCGTCTTTTCTTCCGTTGAGGATCTTGTTTGTATAGTTGAGGTCGTTGCCGTCAAAAAGAAGCAGATCATCCTGCTCAAATACCTTGTTCAAGACTACGCTGAGTTCAACTGCCGAAAGGTTTCCGGAAAGATATCCGCCATTTCTGCTGCAGTAGTCGATGATGAATTCCCTGATCTGAGAGCAGAGATCCTTAAGATCGCCGCTGTTGAGATTTTTCAGAAATAAAGGGTTTTTAATCTGTTCTAGATCCATAATTACCTCGTTTTCAGCTTGTATAGAAGTTCCTTAAGCTTATCAGTATCAAAACTTGCGTCTTTCAGATATTCATCCAGTTCTTCAAATTCTTCATCGATGAGAGCTTTCAGTTCATCTGTCGTATAGATGCAAAGAGCTGTGCCCTTGTTGTGCTTGGCATCCGAAAGATTCTTGCCCATCTGTTCTTCTGTTTTAATCATATCAAATAGATCATCCTGATTCTGGAAAATCTGTCCGATCAGTGAGCCAAGTCGGATGTAATAATCCTTTCTGTCCTCACCTTTTATATACATCGGGATCAGACAGGAGATCTTGAATAAGCCGCCTGTCTTGTTGTCCTGGATCTCAAAAAGGGAATCCTTGTCTATGTGGTCTGCATCAGCCGTCACATCAAGCAGCTGGCCGTAGATCATGCCGTCCATCCCCGCATACGAACTCAAGGCTTTTATGATGTTTACCTT
>CADCPE010000237.1 GCA_902803275.1 uncultured Erysipelotrichaceae bacterium | reverse complement strand
TTGTATTATCTTTACTATCACTATCCGGAAAGCGATAAGATCTATCACTGCCGCTTCGACAACATCCTTTCCAGCAGACTTACAGATCATAGGAACAGCCAGGACATTGCGGTCAGTAAAGTCCTGGAGCACATCGAAGAGAGCACTTCTTCATTTCACAGCGGCAAGGGAAGGCTCATCAGAATAGAAATCATCTCAGACACGCCTTATATCAGGCAAAGACTGGAAGACGACTTTCCCAATCTGGTCTTCACCAAAGAAGGCTTCTCGATAAAAGCCAGCGTCAATGACGCCTTTTTCGCCAAACTGGTCTCCTATAAAGATCAGATAAAAATCAGCGACAGAGACGTCGCTGATCAGTATATCGCTTTTCTTGATTCTGTAATTACTCGTAATAGTCAGGACCGTAAAAATAGCTGAGCGTACTTGGCTCGATCCCGTAATATGAGAGCATCGTGCTCACGTTGACGAGCTGACAGCCCTTGTTTACAAGTGCCGGAATGATCTTTTCCAGTGCCTCGGCTGTAATGTTGTAGATATCGTGGAACAGGATGATATCTCCCGATTCATAATCGTATTTGAGGACCTGGTCGATGATCTGCTGGGCATTATCCGATTCCCAGTCTTCAGAGTCGACATCCCAGAGAACAGCCCCGACCGGCTGTGCCTTCAGGACCAGATCATTGAACTTTCCTTCGACCGGACGGTAGGTCTTCACTTCATAATTCATGAATTCCTTAAGATAATCGATCGGTCCGCTGATCTCCTTCAAGATGCTTTCTTCACTTTCAAGTTCACTTAAGGCATAGAGATGGCTCTGGGTATGGGATCCGTATTCGTTGCCGTGGTTGATCGATCTTTTCAGCATCGTGTATACCTGATAGTCGGCCCAGATCTCTCTGTCTTCCAGAGCGTTGCCCACCACATAGAAGGTACCTGCCGCATCATATTCATAAAGCAGATCGAGGATCCTTTCCGTTGAAGTAAGATCTTCATCTGTCCACAGTTTTGGTCCATCGTCAAATGTCAGACAGATGATCGGATGTTCCTTGCCATCGGACAGGTATACCGGTTTACTGTAGATCTCATAAGGGAAACCGAAGTTCATCCCTATCTCTTTCTGGACATACTTCAAAGGGATCTCAAGGCTCAGATCATAGTCCTTGAGATAGCAGGACAGGTTTTCGCCGTCGATGTCAAATTCGATCTCTTCAAAGTTGATGCTGTCAATATTCAAAGATCTAAGAAAATCCGCATTATAGTATCTTTCAGGATACTGTTTCTTGAAGGTATACCTGAGATAATCCAGGATTATATTCTTTCCTGAATCGGAAATGCCTTCGACTTTGATCGGATTGAATTCTCCATCGGTAAAATAGCGATACTCTCCGCCGTAGTTTATCAGATAATAGTCACCATAAGGGATCAATGTGTAGTCATGGATCGAATCATCCCTTACTCCTTTGCACAGTTCCTTGGCTTTGCTAAGACCTTCCTTGGAGTCAGGATAGAAAGCCAGGCAGTGTCTTGTCTGGTATCTGCGGGCATCTTCGTGGATCGACTTCTTTCCAATGAAACTGAAGTTCACAAAAAGCAGCGAGTATACCACAAGCACCAGCAGCGAAAGGATCGCGATCGCAATAAAAGAATCGTTCTTTCTTTTCTTCTTGATCATCTTTTTTATTATAAACTATTTGTTTCCTTTTTCTTTTCAGCAGAAAATCATTCATCCTTCAGGACATTGTATTTCTGAAAGCGGTCTATCAGAAGACTGCCAAGATGGTCTATCACAAGCATCACTGCGACCGCGATCAGGGAATAGCCAAAGACCGGCACCATGTTTGTCGGATCGGACGATCTGACACCGGCTATGGCCGAACCCAGTCCGGCATTGGTCGAACCGGTTATGACTTCCGCCATGATCTCGATCTTGAAGCTGAGTGAAAAGCTGGTCACCATTGCTACGATTATGTAAGGAAAAGAAAGCGGCAGTCTGACTCTGAAGTTTTCTTCAAGCAGGCTTGCCCCATCTACCTTTGCTGCACTGGCAATTCCTGCCGGAACGTTCTTGATCCCGTCTTTTACTCCCTCATAGATGATGGGAAAACAGACCAGCACCACCAGAAGCATCGGAGCGTTCTTTAAACCCGCAATAATGATGAACAGGTAGACGAGCGAGGCTGTCGGAATCGCTCTGAGAGTGATGATAAACGGTTTGAACATCTCTTCGATGAATTCGCTGTTTGCGCCGATCATTCCAAAGATCAGTGCAGCAGCAAACGAGATCAGAAAACCTGTCAGCATCCTTTCCATGGTGAAGGCGATGCATCTGTAGGTGTAGCTCTTTCCCAGAAGATATGCAGCATATTTGAGCGTCTCTATAGGTCCGGGAAAAACCATCACCTTTTCTCCCACCATTGAGGAAAAGACCTGCCATGATACGACAAGCAGAATGATCCCCGTGATATATGCAGTTTCTTTTTTACTTAAAATAGATTTCTTCACCTGTTTTCTCAACGTTGAATACGCCCAGGAAAGTATCGATATCATCCTTGATATCTGCAGCTTTTTTAAATCCAAGACCCATTGCATTGATCCCCAAAGCGTTCTTCTGTTTCATGACATTTACGACCACAGCCGGATTGAAACCGTATTGGGCAACAGCTTCTTCATCTTTATAGACACTTAAGCTCTCAAGAGCAAGCTGAGGATCATCGATAACGGCACTGATCGCTGCTTCACGTTCCTTAAGGAAAGCAGCGGCAGTTTCCTGATCGACGCGCTCGTTGATGAACAGTGCAGCCTGGATCATATCCAGTCCGGATTTTTTCTTGTATTCTTCCTGTATGTCCATGTACAGTTTGGCGTTTTCGTTTTTCTTGAGTGAGGCAAAAAGCGCCGGCTGGGCAAGGAAGACATAGTCGACATCATTTCCGTCAGATGCTTTGCCGCTGGCCAAGGCTGCAGCTGCCATCTGTGCGTTTCCTTCATAGATGAGGCTGTCATCATATGCTTCACCGAACAGATAATGCCAGATCCTGCTAGGAAGCATGTTTTCATTGCCAAAGAGCACGATCGCATCATCTGCATCCATCGTTTCATTTTCATCATTTCCTGTTGAAGCAAGATAGAAATTGCCGAAAGTGATGATCGCTCCAAGCTTGTAGCTGGCACCGTTGGCGATCGCCTTGATGCCGCTGGTCAGATCGACGACCAGGATATCCGGGGAGGCATCACCAGTCCATAAAGCGCTGATCGCCTCGGCAGCAACGCGGGTGTAGTTGTCATTGCCGATCTGGTCATAGAAAGCCAAAACCGGTGCACCGGTCGGTGTGACGATCGTCAGTGCAGAAGTATCGGCGGTTCTGTTTTCAGTAGCTTCTTCTTTTTTTTCACCTGTGCATCCGCACAGTGCAACAAGTATCATCAATACAGTTAACATCTTTTTCATAAGCAATCCTTCTTTCCTCATGCATTATATATGATATGGTAGAATAATAATGTGATTTGGATCACACTTTATGAATATCATCGATTTACTCACTGAAGAAGAAAAAAGCCATATCATCTACAAAAGACTTGTCAAAGGCGACGTTTTATTTCATGAGAACGACATCTGCAGATATATCGGCATCATGTGCAAAGGAGAAGTATCGATAATCAGCTATCCCGACAAAGGAAAAGAGATCGTCTACAACATTCTTAAAACGGACGAGATCTTCGGCAACAACCTGATCTTCTCATCAAACCCGTATTATAAGGGGGACATCATTGCCGATTGCGAATCACTTATCGGTCTGCTGGGCAAACAGGATCTTATTGCCATCCTTCAGAAAAACAGCAGGTTTCTCATGGAATATCTGAAGATACAGTCCGACTCTTCAAAAGCCTTGAACAATCGGATAAGACTTCTTTCGATCCCTTCAGCTGAAGAACGGTTCCGTTTCTACATGCATGAAAACAGAAACCGGATCAGTTACGATTCGATCGAGCACCTGGCGAGAAAAATGTACCTGAGCAGAGAAACACTGGCAAGACTGCTCAGCAGACTAGAAAACGATAATAGTATAATCAGGGAAAATAAAGTGATAATATTGAGATAACAAGAGGGAAAAAAGTACTATGTATTCATTTGCGAATGACTATTCAGAGGGCGCCTGCCCTAAGGTATTGGAAGATCTTATCAAAACCAACGACATCCAGACACCGGGATACGGAACGGATGTTTTCTGCAAGAAAGCCGAAAAGCTCATCAAGGACAAAGTCGGCAACGACAACGTCGATGTGCACTTCATCACCGGCGGCACACCTTGCAACGTGCTGGCCGTCACTTTGCTGAAGGCTCACGAAGCTGTCATATGCGTAGAGAGCGGACATATCAACACGCACGAAACCGGCGCGGTTGAAGCTACCGGCCACAAGATCATCACGGTCAAAGGGGTCGAAGGAAAGATCACTGCCCAGGAGATCAGAGATGTCGTAGCCCTGCACGATAATGAACACATGGTCAAACCGAAGATGGTATTTATTTCCAATGCCACAGAACTGGGTACGATCTATTTCAAGAAGGAACTCAAGGAGCTATACAATACCTGCAAGGAACTCGGTCTCTACCTGTATCTTGACGGTGCCAGGATCGGCAATGCTCTGACCGCCATAGGAAACGACATGGTCCTTAAGGATATCTGCCGCTATACCGACATGTTCTATATCGGCGGGACCAAGAACGGTGCACTGCTCGGCGAAGCGATGATCATCAGGAACGATACACTGAAACCCGATTTCCGCTATCTGATAAAACAGCGCTGTTCAATGCTGGCAAAAGGCCGGGTCATCGGTTCGCAGTTCATTTCCCTGATGGAAGATGATCTTTATCTGCAGAATGCCAAGAATGCCAATATCATGGCCCAGGCTCTGAAATACATCTTCACGCAGACAGGCATCAGACTCTACCTTGACACTCCGACCAACCAGATCTTTCCGATCATCGAAAACTCTCTTTTAAAGAAGATCGAAAATGACTACGTCGTTACCCCTTGGGGCAAGTACGATGACAATCATACGATCGTAAGGTTCGTTTGTTCATGGGCCTGCAACAAGGACCACATTCAGGATTTCTTCAACGACCTGGATCGCTATATCAACGAAAAATAGAAGCTGAGCTTCTATTTTAATTTGAAGGAGATGGATCCCTTTCCGTCTTTGTATTCAGCCTTTACCATAGCGCCGTTTATCAGCGTCATATTCGGCGAGGTGTGTCCGATATCCATTTCCAGGATATGTGCAATCTTTCCCAGCGCCTTGTCCGCCGCCCTGATATAATCCAGCTTTTTGTCTTCAACATTCGGGAAGGCCGGTCTGGAGATCAGCACGCCTTTGCAATATCTGAACCATCCGGCATTTTTAAACTGCAGCAGCGTCAGATAGAAATTGTAGGAAGACATGTCAAAGATATCAAAGTACCATACGATTCCATCATCCTTATATCTGTCTATGAATTCATTGGTATGATCAAATTTCGTACCGATCAGCTTGTCTATCGACTCGATGCATCCTCCGATCAGTCTTCCTTCGATGGTCTGGTCTTTCTTGCATACCCAGCGGACATCCTTGTATATTTCATTGCCTTCAATCTCATCAAGGAAGGTCCGGTATTTCCTGTAGGAATTCTGTTTTACGATCTTTCCCTTTACAAAGCTAAGGAAATCGCTCTGCGAACGGTTCCCTTCAAAAGTGAAACCTGCACCATTTCTTCCGTACATGGTTGCAATATCAAGAGAGGTTGTGATCGGAAAAAGAATATTGGTAGGATCAGACATCCCTGAGATCCATTTAGGATTGTTTTTTATGACATCAAAATCCACATATTCCATCATTTCCAGCATGAAATCCCCGCCTGCCGCACACATGATGAAATCGACCTTCTTTTCCAGAAACAGTTCTTCCAGTTCCCTGGCCCTTTTTCTGGCGGTTGTGGAGCGGGGATTGTTGACTCTGACCGAGGCAGTCTCCTTGATATGGTAGCCCAGCGACTTAAGGAACCTGTTCGATTCTTTGAACTCGTCGAGTTTGCGTCCGACACCGGCACTCGGTGCACAGATACCGATGGTACCGTTCTCCTTGAGAAATTCAGGATAAAGCATGTTTTGAGTACCTCCCTTGCAATTTTTGATGGCAAAACAATTGTATTCACTTTTATTTTATTCTAAAATAAAAATGCATATAAAATTTTTTTTGCTAGTAAAGGGGATTTATGACAGGTAAGGTTAAGTGGTTTAACGCCGCTAAGGGTTATGGCTTTATCACTGGAGATGACGGCAAAGAAGTATTCGTACATTT
>CADCPE010000236.1 GCA_902803275.1 uncultured Erysipelotrichaceae bacterium | reverse complement strand
TAAAAGCAATGCTTCCACCCATGGAACAGCCATAGATCGTATTCACTTCATAGATCCCCCGATCCGCTAGTTCGTCGGAAAGTTTCAATGCGATTGTTTCAACTGAGCTGAATTCAGAATCATCCATCAGATCATATCCTGGAAGTGCAGGGATCAACAGGATACATTCCGGATTTTCTTTGCCGAATTCATAGATACTCATTCAACAGAAAGTCCTCTCAAGTCTTCTTCACCACATGAAAGTCGCAGCATTCATCGCCATTTCCCAGTGTCTTGGTACGGATCAGTTTTCCGCCTTTATACTCGATGGTCGGATAGCCCACGACGCACATGTGCGGAGTCAGAAACATCAGATCCTCCTGCTGTCCGATCTTGCATACGCCACATTCATGATGGGTGACATAATACTCCGAGACCGACAGGTCATAGGAGAAGTCAAAGACCCAGTCCATCGGATACTCTCGTTTTTTGGAACGCTCTGATCCGCGAACATATTTGTCTATCTCTTTCTGATCGAAGCAGTTCTTCCCCTGATAAAAGCGCTTCATCATATCGCTTTTGCAGATGGCATCGATCATGCCGTCAAATATTTCAACAGTGATATGTTCCGGATCAGCCCTGTAATAGGAGAACCCGAAGCAGGCCAGATACATTACCGGTGCAAACATATTTTCTTTCATTGAGCCGATATCAGGAGTCCTGGCGACCATCGCTTTGTATTCTTTCAAATGTCTTTGTTTAAACTTTTGAATATCTATATCTTTGACCGCGTTCACCGTGTAATCATAAACAACTTTTCCTAACAGCACAGGAAACAGTCTTCCCATCAATCCCAGTTTCATTTCTTCTCCTTTTTGTGTTTTGTCTTTATTTGGCATCAGTCAGCTTCAGATGTAAGATCTTTACCGACTTGTTTCTCTCCGCGATCTTCATGGAGATTCTCGTTATCAGGTTCAGTTTCCTTCCCAGCATCTTCAGTGCATCAGGGAAAAAGGTCTTTTCTTCAAGGAGTACTGTTCTACATTTCCTGGCAAATTCTTCGCTTTCATCAATGCCGAAAAACATCAAGGCATTCCTATTGCCGGTACGCTTTATAAACCAGTTGGTATACAATAGACCGGATCTGCTTGTTGCATCAAAGACCATCTCGGCATTGGAAAAAAGGTCTTGCAGTTTCTGATAAAGGCGATGATCTCTTCTTCATGAAAATACTGGAATACCCCTGAGATGACCAGCAGTGTCGGTAAAGAAAGATCTACGCTTTCTACCCAGTCCATTTTGAACATATCTCCGGGGATCGTGATTTCCCTTTCGCGCTTTCCAAATACCTTTCTTCTTGCCTCGATCACTTCCGGCAGATCACATTCATACCAATGGACGCCGGGAAGTTTTTCCTGTAAACGATCATATGCTGTTTCCAGACCTGCACCCAGATAAACCACGTTGCATTCCCGGTTTTTCTCAGCGAAAGTAACGATCATCCTGTCCATATTGTAATAGCGCGCTACCGAGGCAATATTGCTGTACTCTGATGAGCCTTTTGCGGCATCATCCGGCAGATACGGTTCCAGTTCAAGCGCTTTTTCGTCTTTGAAATACTCCGGAAATTCTTTGGATATGGCGATCCTTGCCACCAGCGGTACAAACAATGTATTGGCAACGCCTTCAAAACTATTCATTCTTAATTTCCTTTGTCAAAGTATCCTTTCTTTTTTTCAATCAGTTCTTCAATTCTATGGTAGACATCATCGTTAATCTCTTCAGATAATGTAGAAAAAGTTTTCTAATATTGACTGTTCTTTACCATTTTCTTTGGATCATATCTTTTATCTTTCATATCATTTCCTTGCCTTTCATTTCTGTTATAAATAATGTTGTATTCATGTCTGTTCTTCCATTCATAGTTAGTTTTAACTAACTACGATAATACACTAATTGATTCTGCTTTTCCATCACCTGAAGATGGTTGTTATATTTTTATTTCAAAAACATTCGTAAATGTTATATCTAGATAGAATCCATGTGCTTTTCAAAGCGGAACATTCCGTCTAAAGATCCGCCATCGGTTTCTTCAGATCGATCAGGATCGCTGTGATCTGGGTGATGGGAATTGAAATATTCAACGATGTGAAATCCGCAGCGGTTCACATAGAAATGGATATTCCTTGTTTCAAAGTACGGGGTCATCGTTTCCCAGACTTTAACTTCCGGATGAAGTTTCTCTACTTCACACCAGGCAGCATATCCTATGCCTTTGCTGTGTGCATTCGGATCGACAAACAGGATATCGAGATCCCCTTTCTCTTTATTGGTCCTGATGATCACACCTCCGACTTTGATACCGTCACAGATGATCCTGTAAGCCTCACCCTGGTCAATAGACTGCTCAATGGTTCTTCGGGAAATGATCTCTCCATCTTCTTCAAAATGATCATCTCTTTTACCGAATTCTTCAGTAGCACCATACTTGAAAGCCCACTGATTATCCTTTACAAACTGTTCTCTGTCATCCTCTTTAAGAGGAACAAGTTTAACCTTTGTTTCCTTCGTCATGCATACCTCCTGTCTGCCGGAAAATAAAAACCCGGCAAGAAAACAACTTTCTTCCGGGCTCACCCGACATCTTATCCAACAGGCGGCCTGCAGAAATCAATCTGCGATCCCCTGTGCTACGGCACACTGTCCTCCGATGCATTATTATTCTATCACATTCAATAAGAGATCAGTTCTACATTCAGTTTTCTTTCTGTTCTTATCGAAAACAGAAAAGATCTAGTCTATGCAATGATCTTCACAGCCATGTTCATGATGACATTCATGGTCTTCTTCATGATCGTGATGGTGACATGTCTCATTCGGATCATACTGCAGTGTATCATTAAGAAATGCCTTGACGACTTCATCAGCCACTCCCTGTGTACCCGGGATCAAAGCGATACCCGCTTCCTGCAGTGCCATCCTGGCTCCCATACCGATGCCTCCGCAGATCAGAAGATCTGTCTCTACTTCCTTGAGCATTCCTGCCAGCATGCCATGTCCTTCTCCATTGGTAGAGATGACCTGTTCTCTGACAATGCTTCCATCTTGTACATCATAGAGCTTGAACTCCTCGGTATGACCAAAGTGCTGTCCTACCATTCCGTTTTCATAAGTTACCGCAATACGCTTCATGTTATGCTGTTTCCTTTCAATTGATTGATTAAGCTGAGAAGACAGGAGATATATCCCTCCGGAGATCCTTAACGTTTTCCCTTCGATCATCATTTCAGACAGTTTTCTTCTGGCGCTGTCATAGATCGCTGTAACCGTCGTTCTGGCGACATCCATACTTGAGGCACATTCTTCCTGGGTCTTTCCTTCATAATCGATCAGACGGATCGTCTCATATTCATCAAGACTCATGATGATCTCTTCTTTTCTACCTTCCTTATCGGCTGAAGAAAAAGACCAGTGATCCGGAAAATGCTTAATCCTTCGCTGCCTGCATGGTCTGGCCATTGTTTTCTCCTGTTTCTGACATATGTCAATAATATAACACAATATCTATCTATAAGCAAATAGACTGCATCTCTAAAATTCAAAACAGATCTTTTTTTCTGATATCTCAGGTT
>CADCPE010000235.1 GCA_902803275.1 uncultured Erysipelotrichaceae bacterium | reverse complement strand
TTGGTGGAATCGAGTCTTCCTCCAAGACCTACTTCCACGATCGCATAATCGACTTTTTCTTCTAGGAAGTACTCAGTCATGATCAGATAATCCATCTCAAACATTGAAAGTCTGTTGCTTACGAAAAAGTCATAATTTCTGTTGAGGATATCGATAAAAGCATCTTCTCTGATGTTGTTTCCATCGATCCTGATCCTGTCCAGATGAGTCACATAATGAGGAGAAGTCAGCGTTCCCACCTTAAATCCCTGAGATCTTAACAGATCACATAAATAGTTGACTGTCGAACCTTTGCCGTCTGTTCCTGCAACATGGATCATTTTCAGTTTGTTCTGTTTATCGCCGAAGTCTCTGCAGACCTGCTTGAAATGGTCAAAAGAAGAATCGCCATTTCTTTTGCGCATGATCCACCCCAAAGCTTCATCAATCGTTTCAAACATATAAATATTATATAATGAATTCATGAAGTTGATCGGCAATGATTGGGATGAAGTATTATGTGATGTCTTTGAAAGTGAGGAATACCAGAAACTGCGCCGCTTTCTTGATCAGGAATATAAGACAAAAACGATCTATCCCCTGCCTCAATACATCTATTCTGCCCTCAGGCTCACTGCCTATAAAGATACTAAAGTCGTTATTCTCGGACAGGATCCCTATCATGAACCAAACCAGGCTCATGGGCTTTCCTTCTCCGTTAATAAAGGCGTTGAAATACCGCCATCACTGGTAAACATCTATAAGGAGCTTCACGATGATCTTGGATGTGATATTCCTGATCATGGTTTTCTTATCGACTGGGCCAGACAGGGGGTACTGTTGCTTAATGCTGTTTTGACAGTAGAAGCCCATAAAGCCAACTCTCACAAAGGAAGAGGCTGGGAAAACATTACCGATACAATAATAAAAAAACTCAATGAAAAACAGGATCCAGTAGTCTATATCCTCTGGGGTTCCAACGCCCGCAGCAAGAAAGTATATATCAATAATCCCAATCACCTTATCATCGAATCCGTACATCCTTCTCCCTTAAGCGCCTACAACGGATTTTTCGGTTCAAGACCGTTTTCTAGAACCAATGATTTTCTTATTTCGAAAGGATGCCGGCCTATAGACTGGCAGATCAGATAGATGGCAAGAATAAAGAAAGAAGAGATAGAAAAAGTCTATAACTCTTTATACAAGCCAAAAGAAAGAGTATTGCCGGCAAACCAGAAAAAACCGCGCAAGGTGGATTTTGCTTCGGATATCAAGACTTCCAAGACCGTGATATATCTGATCGACGGATATAATCTCATGTATTCGATCGATGAAATCAAAAAGATCGCTGCAAACGATCTGATAAGTGCCAGAGATAAAGTCATAGATATCGTTGCGGATTTTCAGGGTTATGTAGGAAGAGACTGTATCCTTGTCTTTGATGCCTACAGAAACAATATCCCGGTTCCCGTTGTAAGCAAAGACTGCAACGTTGAGATAATCTATACAAAAATGGGTCAGACTGCCGATATGTGGATCGAACAGAAAGCCGAAGAACTCGACGAAAGATACAGGATCTTCGTTGTAACATCTGATGGACTTGAACAGCTTAAGGTCTTTTCAAGCAGTTCATTCAGAATATCATCCAAAGAATTTATGCATAGATATGAAAATCTAAAGAAAAGGTACAAAAACAATACAAGAAACGCAAAACATCAGCCTCTTAAGGATCTGCGCAAGCTTCTTTATGAAGACTGATGCTCGATCAGATATTCATCATATTCATCCAGAATCTCTTCAAGTTCATGATATGAACGGATATGATTCATTTTTTCCTTGAATACGCTGGCACCATACATTCCCGTGATGTAATGAGGTGCCAGTCCTCTCATCTGTGATATCGCCTGTCTTTCTCCGCAAAGATCTATTAGTTTACGGGCATGTTTAAGACAGTAATTGAATCTGTCTTGTTTTGTGAAGATATAGTTTTCCTTGCCTTGGTTATAGTCATTAATTTCCTTGATCAGAAAAGGATTGCCTATGAGCGCTCTTCCTATCATAACGCCATCACAGCCAGTCTCCCTTTTCATCTTTACATAATCTTCAACGCTTTTTACATCGCCATTGCCGATAATCGGGATCCTAAGATTATCTTTAAGAATCTTGATATGACTCCAGTCAGAATACCCTTCATACATCTGGCTCCTGGTCCTGGCATGCAACGCTATGGCACTTACTCCGGCTTCTTCCAGTTTCTTTGCCAGTGAAAGATAATTCATACTGTGCAGATCCCAGCCCAGACGCATCTTTACGGTTACAGGTTTTTCAACATTCTGAACTATCTGCTTGACAATGATCGCAGATTCGTCTTCATGTTTCATCATCGCACTTCCCGAACCTGTCTTGACGACTTTGTTTACCGGACAGCCCATATTGATATCGATAAAATCGCAGTTTGTATGCTTATCAAGAACTTTAGCGGCATATACCATTGAGCTGATATCATTGCCAAAAAGCTGCAAGGAAACAGGATGAAATTCATCCGACACTTTCAGCATATCCAGAGTCCGTTGATTATTGTAATAGATGGCCTTATCTGAAACCATCTCACTGTAGACCAGTCCTGCGCCAAATTCAAAACAAAGCTGCCTGAAGGCATCATTGCTTATACCGGCCATCGGTGCTACTACAATATCCGAATCAATCGTCTTTCTTCCTATCTGCATAGCTCATGATAAGTTCGATATCTTTTCTGTCGAATCTGTATTCCTTATTGCAGAATTCGCATCTGATATCGATATTTTCTTCCTGCGCAAGTTCTTCCAGATCGCTTTTAGGAAGAGCCAGGAGATTTCCCATGAATCTTTCTCTTGAACAGTCACATTCATATCTAATGTATCTTTCTTCAAGGATCTCGTTTTCAGGGAATAATACTTTCAAATAATCTATTAGATTATCGTTTTGGGCCAATACTGATGAAATCGGCTGAAGATGAAGATTCTCCAGGTATTCGATATCCTCTTGCGTATGATTAGGCAGAAGCTCGATTATCATAGCCCCTGCTGATCTTACTGTATCATCGGTATTGACGAGAACACCGACAGAGACGATAGACGGAATCTGTTCAGAAATTGAAAAATAATAGGCAAAATCCTCGCCGATTTCCCCGCTTTGTAAAGCAACCTGAGATGTATAGTTCTGCTTAAGTTTCAGATTTTTGGTAACTTTAAGATAGCCATCAACTCCGACCGCCTTTCCTACAGCGAGTTTATGGGAATCGGGATAGGTCTCGTAGATATGCGGATCACCGCAGAAGCCCTTCACAATACCTTCGGATGTCGCAAC
>CADCPE010000234.1 GCA_902803275.1 uncultured Erysipelotrichaceae bacterium | reverse complement strand
GATAAAGTCTTTGTCTATGAACATGAACAGCTGAAGGATTTCGATATCGAAAGATATGCGAACTGTTTTGCGGATTTCATTGAAAGAATCAAGCCTTCCAGCATCCTGGTGGGCGCCACCAACATCGGACGCTGCCTGGCACCTAGAGTTGCCGCCAGATTCCATACCGGACTTACAGCCGACTGTACAAAACTGGAAATGAAAGAGAATACCGATCTTGTTCAGATCAGACCGGCTTTCGGCGGCAACATCATGGCCCAGATCATCAATCCGAACCATCGTCCGCAGTTTGCGACCGTCAGATACAAGATCTTTGATGCCCCTGAAAAGGTCAAGGAGATCCATGGTGAGATAGAAACGGTTCCTATTAAGGAAGAATGGCTCAAGAGTCACAATGAGATCCTTTGGGTCGAAGAAAAACCAAAGGAAGTTGATATCTCCGAAGCTGATGTGATCGTAGCGGTCGGCAGAGGTCTAAAATCAAAAGACGATCTCAAGATGGTCAATGAGCTGGCAGAAGAACTGGGCGCAGTAGTCGCCTGTTCAAGACCTTTAGTCGAAGCCAATATCTTTGACACCAAACATCAGATCGGCTTAAGCGGCAAGACCGTCAAACCGAAACTGCTAATAACTTTAGGCATCTCGGGAGCGATCCAGTTTACGGCCGGTATGAACAATTCCGAATGTGTCATTGCGATAAATTCCGACAGGAATGCCCAGATCTTCGATGTTGCCAACTACGGCATCGTCGGCGATATGTATGAGATCGTGCCGAAACTGATTGAAGAAATAAGGAAGGGGAAAGGCCATGTATAAGAAAATAGATGAGAAAGACATCACTTACCTCAAGTCGCTTGTGCCTAAGGAACGGATACTGGTCCATGATGAAATATCCGATGACTTCGCCCATGATGAACTGGGCGGTATTGAAGTCAAACCGGAAGTGCTGATCTTCGTAAGGTCCACTGAAGAAGTATCCAGGATCATGGCCTATGCCTATGAAAACAATATCTCGGTGGTTGCCAGAGGTTCGGGCACAGATCTCGTCGGTGCCGCGATCGCCCTTCATGAAGGTATCATGATCTGCACCAAACAGATGAACAGGATCCTGGAGCTTGATGAAAACAACCTCACGGTAACTGTAGAACCAGGTGTCCTTCTGATGGAACTGCAGGCCTATGTTGAAGAAAGGGATCTCTTCTATCCGCCTGATCCGGGTGAGAAGTCGGCAACGATCGGTGGCAATATTTCGACCAACGCCGGCGGCATGAGAGCCGTCAAATACGGTGTGACCAGAGACTATGTCAGAGGACTTACTGTAGTATTGCCTGACGGTTCGATTGAACATCTGGGCGGCAAGGTCGTCAAGAACTCTTCCGGTTATGATCTCAAGGATCTGATCATCGGTTCGGAAGGAACGCTGTGTATAATTACCGAGGCAATACTTAAGCTGCTTCCTAAACCTTCATATTCCGTATCGATGCTGCTGCCGTTTCTGACGATGGAAAAGGCGATCGAAGTCGTTCCGGAACTGATCAAATCCAAAGCCTCATTGACCGCGATCGAGTATATGTCACTTGATACGATCATCTCAGCCGAGGAGTTTTTGGGCAAGAAATTCCCGGATACAAACTATGAAGCCTATATCCTTCTGACCTTTGACGGCAACAGTATGGAAGAGATCGAAAAGGAATATACAAAAGTTGCGCAGCTGTGCCTTGATAAGGGAGCAGTCGACGGCTACTTTGTGGATACGGATGAAAGAAAGAAATCCGTCTGGAATGCCAGGGGCGCTTTCCTTGAAGCGATCAAGGCCTCTACCGATCTGATGGATGAGTGTGATGTCGTCGTTCCTAAATCAAAGGTCGCCGATTTCATCAAATACACTCATGAAGTTGGAGAGATCGTCGGCATAAGGATACCTTCGTTTGGCCATGCGGGTGATGGCAACCTGCACATCTATCTGTGCAAGGACAAAATGCCGGTTGAAGAATGGGAAGAAAAGGCGCAGAAAGGCTTCGACCTGTTATATGCCAAAGCCAGAGAATTCGGCGGCATGGTCTCAGGGGAACACGGCATCGGTTATGCCAAGAGAGAATATCTGAAAAAACAGGT
>CADCPE010000233.1 GCA_902803275.1 uncultured Erysipelotrichaceae bacterium | reverse complement strand
TATTTCCTGAAGATGATTTTCGATCCTTGTGCCTTCATATGTCCCGAAGTTCATTTCCTTAAGGCCTTTGGTATAGATGATGGGGATATCTCTTCCTTCCAGCACGATCGATGCGGTATCGACACATCTTTCGCTCGTTGAACAGTAGGCTTTATCAAAATCGATATCTTTCAATTCTTCTCTGGCTTCCTTGGCTATTTCTATGCCTCTTTCGGTCAAAGGCGAATCGCAATATCCCTGCATGCGCCCCAGTTCATTGAAAAGTGTCTTTCCGTGTCTTACATAATAGAAGTCTACTGTCTTTTCCATATCTTCAAATATATCAGAATAATGTTCCTTATTTTAAGAAGGAAGCAGAATGGTCTGCTTCCTTGTGTTTGTAAAATTCTCTGTTACAGGAATTATGCTTTCTTTTCCTGTCTCTTGCCTAAGACGTATGTTACGGCAAAACCGATAATGACAGCCAGCACCATGACGCCCATCATGCCCCAGAAGTTGCCCATAGTTCCATCCGGATTGAAGTAAGCCGCAAAGGAGATGAAGCCAGGGTTGGCAATAACGTACTGAGTCAAGCCAAACAGACCGGCAATGAATCCGCCGACACCGCCGCCGACCATCGCACCGATCAGAGGATAGCGGTTAGGGAACAGAACACCGTAAACGCCTGGTTCTGTGATTCCTGATAAAGCGGTGATACCGGAAGAGATACCGACACCTCTCTTGTCAGGGTCGCTCTGCAGCAGAGCATAAGCCAGACATGCGCCACCTACGGCAACGTTGGCAGGAGCCATACCAGTGCAGATCAGAGGGTCTGAACCAACTTCAGCAAACAGCAGGAACAGAACAGGATAAGTTGCGTTGTTCATGCCGAAGAAGACGAGCCATACGGTTGTAGCGCCGATGATTGCGACAGCTAAAGCCGGGAATGCGCGATAGATTGCCAGAACGGCATTGGCGATCGCTGTACCAACCCAGTAGCCGATAGGGCCTAAGACGATCAGTGTGACCGGAACAACGATCAGCATTGTCAGAACAGGCAGCAGGACAGTTCTAAGAACGACTGGCAGATACTTCTGCAGGAATCTGTAGACTACTGACATGAACAGTGTGCCTAAGATGACCGGGAAGATCTGGCCGTTGTAGCCGATGTTTGCTACAGGGATACCTGCGAAAGTGAGGATCTCTGCACGGTTAAGCGTTACATAGACAAGGATCGCACCAAGGAAAGCTCCGAGGTATGGATTTGATTTAAGACGTGTAGCAGATGAGAAACCGATGTAGATCGGCAAGAAGTACAGCATGGCCTGCTGGATAGCAGAAAGTACGAATACAGTACCGCTTGTAGGATCAAGACCACCGAATGTCTGTAATAAAGAGATGACAGCACCGGTAAGACCTCCGGCGATGAATACCGGGATGATCGGTGAGAAAGTACCGCCGATGTATGACAGGATCGTCTCGACGATGTTGCTCTTGGTGCCGTTGGCATCAGCTTTCAAAGCATCCGGATCATCAACGGTTCCGGCTGCAGCGATATCGTTCTTGGTTACTTCTTCATAAAGTGAAGCGACATCCTGACCGATGACGAACTGCTGTTCACCGTTCTGAACGACGATGTTGAGAACACCAGGGATCTTCTTTGCTTCTTCTACATTGAGCTTGGATGCATCTTTAAGATTCATTCTCAAGCGCGTCATGCAGTGAGAAGCAGACAGGACATTTTCAACGCCACCACAGGCAGCAATAATGTCATCAGATAGTTTCTTATAATCTTTCTTTGCCATTAATTTTCCCCTTTCGTTTTATTGGTAAAGTTTATTATTTAGATCTTCTTGACCCAGTCAGGTTCCTGGATCTTGTCCTTGAGATCGGAAGCGATCTGCGAGGTCTTGGTGAAATCTCTCCACTCGCTCATATCGTAGCCCCATTCCTGGCCGTTTGACTTGATGAGTTTTGAGTACCAGTAGAAGGAATCCTTCTTGTATCTCTTGAGATCTCTGAGATCATCATCTGTTCTGTTGACGAATACCAGACCGTATCGCTTGGCCATGCCGTTGCCTGTGCTCAACAGGTCAGTGAATGACCATGGGTTGAAACCGAATACTTCGACGCCATCAGCGATCGCCAGTCCGACATTGTAGATGTAATCTCTGAGGTAGTCGATCCGATACTGGTCGTGGATCTTTCCATCTTCATCGAGATCCTCATGAGCACCGAAACCGGCTTCCGTGATGACCATCGGCAGATGGTAGTGATCCCACATATATCTGAGCGCATATCTCATTGAGACGCCGTCGATGTGCCAGTCCCAATCCGTCGTTTCGACAAACGGGTTGCGATCTAATGCATATTCGCCCGGCCAGTTGGTATAGATGAATTCACCCTTGCGGCCATATTTGTTGAGACCGATCTCCTGTACATATGATGGATCAGGCCACATGCCGACATCCGATCTGTAGCAGTTGACAGCGATGAAGTCGATCTTGGCTTTTTCCAGCAGTTCCATGTCACCCGGTTCGATCTTTGGATCGATGTCGTGTTCCTTCCAGTAGTTCTGGATGAAGAGCGAATAATTGCGATAGGCATAGGTATCGTTCCATACCTTTTCCGTGAGCTCTTCAGCATTCATAGCGGCGATCTGATCTTCCGGCTTGCATGATTTCGGATAGATCGGAACATATCCTGGTACCGGACCGATCTTGCCGCCTTCGACCATTTCGTGGCAGGCAATGACCGCCTTGGCATGGCACATGTTCATGATGTGGTTGATCTGCCATTTTTCTTTTTCCCAGTCAGTGCAGCCCTTGGCTACGCCTAACCATTTTCCGTAAACAATCTGCATGTTCTGTTCATTGATAGACAGCCAGTATTTGACTCTGTCACCAAAGTTTTCAAACAGGACACGGCAATAATAATCGAATTCATCAATGATGGCGCGGTTATGCCATCCGCCGTACTTCTCATCGACCCAGCAAGGCATGTCGTAATGATAGATCGTTACGATCGGCTCGATCCCTGCGGCCTTGAGTTCGTTGATAAGATTGTTGTAGAACTCGATGCCCTTTGGATTGACCTTGCGGTCAGGTCCCGGAATGACTCTGGACCAGGAGATACCGAAACGGTAGCTGGTGAATCCGCATTCCTTCATCAAAGCGACATCTTCCTTGTAATGGTGATAATGATCGGAAGCGATCGAATTATCCGCAAAAGGCTTTTTCGTCTGTGAGTTCAGGTCAATGATCGCCTGTGTCCTTCCATCTTCTAGCGTTGCACCTTCGACCTGCCATGCGGCAGATGATGCGCCCCACAGGAAACCTTCAGGAAAAACAGGATTATTATTGTGTTTCATTGTTTTCCTCCTCTATCTGATTTCATTATATGTAAACGCTAACAATCCTATAGTTTCATCTTTTGACACCATGACACATATTTGGTATCAAGTTTTGATACCAGATGGTACAATTTAAATATGGAAGATGAACATAATAATAAGATAATTACTCTGCAGACTTTTAACCTTCTTTCCTCATTGCTTTCCATACTCAACACCAATGACGAACTTGATACAGATTTTGTGATCGCCAAGTATTTTCTGAATAATCTCAATCATCTGAAAGACATAAGTATATATAAGGTAGCGGATGAATGTTTTGTCTCACGCAGTTCTGTTCAGCGCTTCATCAAGAATATCGGTTATGAAAGCTATACGCAGCTGAAGAAAGGCATCGATGTCGTCATCTCCCATGAGAGCAGCTTCATAAACTATACCGATCATTCAAGCTACAGAGAATATCTCACCGACAGCATCAGCAAAATGTGTCAGGATATTTCCGAGACCTGTTCAATGAAAGGCTTCAGCAGACTCGTCGATATGTTCATGGACGCAAGAAATGTGGTACTGGTCACAGCTGAAGACTCTTCCTTCCCGTGCAAGATCTTCCAGCAGCAGCTCATTTCCATAGGCAAGCTGATCAGGATCACCACCAACGCCACGACCAACAGGCAGCTTCTGGAAAGTCTTGATGAAAATGATCTGATCGTCGTCAGCTCGATCACCGGAAATTTTGCGATTGCGATCGATGAAGAGATAAGAAAGCTTCCGGCCAGAAAATGCCTGATCACCCTTAACCGTTCCGGTGCTTTTGAAAACACCTACCAGTTCATCTACTATATCGGCAACAAGATCCAGTACAGCATCTTCGAACATGCCTCGATAAGAAACGTCTATAATAACTATGGACTGTCTTTATTTCTGGACTTCTTTTATCACGAATGCTTCATGAGATATAACCGGCAGCTCAATCAGTAACAGGGGGTAAATCCATATGAAAAAGATCGTCAGTGAAGACCTGTTGAAATTCAATTTCATTTCAGGTCTTTCTTTTAACGAAAAAGGTGACCATTATGCCTACACGGTTTCAAAGGCAGCAAAAAATCAGGATACCTATGATGCAAGACTCTATATCGACAGGAAACTGTACAAGGAAGAAAGATCCGTTTCTTTCCTTGGCTGGTATGATGATCAGAATCTGATCATCACGATCAGGTCTTCAAAAAAATCAGTATTCAACACCTATTATCTCCTCAATATCAGGACACTTAAAAGAAAGCTTTTCCTGAAGACTCCGCTTTCGATCGGCTCGATCAAAAAGATCAATGATCTCTGCCTTATCAAGGCGCAGATCGATGTCAATTATCCCGATCTGTATCTTTACAGTGAAGAGAAACTGAAAAAGCACAAGGAGATGCTGAAAAAGGAAGCGGACTATGAGGTGCTTGATGAAGTTCCTTACTGGCAGAACGGTTCCGGTTTTGTAAACAAGAAGCGTCAGGCTCTTTTTATCCTTTCAAATAAGAAGCTCAAAAGGATCAGTGACAAAACAGTCAATGTCGGTGCGGTCACAAACGATGATGAAAAGATCTATTACAGTGCAGCCGGATATGAGCGCTTTGCCCCGATGTATGAAAGGATCTATGCCTATGATCTAAAGACCGGAAAGACTGCCTGCATCTATGATCATGATGATCAGATGGTTTCCAGTCTCTATGTGATCGATAAAAAACTGTACATCTATTCAAGCGATGGCAAAAAATACGGCATCAACGAAACAGGCAGATTCGCCCTTTTAATGGACAATGAACTCAAGCCGGTACAAAGTCCTGACCGTTCGCTCTATGATGCGGTCGCCACTGATACGGTGCTTTCTTCAGGAAAACAGCAGGCTATAAGAAATGACAGGCTCTACACTCTGGCTTGTGATGTCGATCATATCGAGATCTGGGCCTTCGACAAGGATTTCAGTTACAGGAAGCTGCTTGAAATGCCGCTGATCTCTCATTTCGATGTAAGTGATGAAAAGATCATCTTCTGCGCTGCAGATGAAAAGAGTCTTCCTGAACTCTATGAATATCGATTCAGTGACCGCAAGATCAAACAGCTCACATCCTATAACGCGGGTATTCTTAAAGATAAGTACATCGCCAAGCCTCAGGAGATAAGCTACATATCTCAAGGCTATGAACTTAACGGCTGGGTGCTGCCACCTTATGGCTACAGCAGCAAGAAGAAATATCCGGCGATCCTGGATATCCATGGCGGGCCAAGAGCAATCTATTCAAAGGCCTTTTTCCACGAGATGCAGCTGTGGGCTTCTCAGGGTTACTTCGTCATGTTTACCAACATCAAGGGCTCTGACGGCAGAGGTGACGCATTTGCGGACATCAGAGGCGGATATGGCGATATCGATTTCAAAAACCTGATGGATTTTGTCGATGAAGTACTTAGAAGGTATCCATCGATCGATAAAGACAGGCTCTGCGAGACCGGCGGATCCTATGGCGGATTCATGACCAACTGGATCATCACCCATACCGATCGTTTTGCGGCAGCTGCTTCGCAAAGAAGCATTGCCAACTGGATCGGCTTCACCTATCTTTCCGATATCGGCGTCTATTTTGCTACAGATCAAAACGGTACTGACGATGCGATAAAGGACTACCGGAAACTCTGGGAACATTCACCGTTAAAATACGCAGACAACGTCAAAACACCGACGCTGTTCATCCATTCCGATGAAGACTACCGCTGTCCTTTGCCTGAAGGCATGCAGATGATGCAGGCTCTTTGTGAGAGAAATGTCGAGACAAGACTTGTGCTGTTCCACAAGGAGAACCACGAACTGTCAAGAGGCGGTCAGCCTAAGCACAGGATACGCAGGCTTGATGAGATCACCAGCTGGTTCAACAGGCACGTCAAATAAAACAAAAAAAGGCTCTAAGAGCTGACTGCAACGGTCTGGCTTATGGCCTTTTTTATTATCGTCTATTCAGGAAGCTTAGGCAGGAAACTCTTGTAGAGCGCCAGATACAGGATCACTGAGACAAAGACGCAGATGATCGCATTGATCGCTGTTGTTCCGGCGACCCAGGTCGCGATGATCTTGGCTGCATCCTGCGGAATACCCAGCAGATACTTGCGGTAGAAGTAGCCGACGATCGGATCAGCTACGACATTGAATGCCAGAGCCAGGAACGATGACAGCATCGTGATGCTGATGATGTCCTTGCGGTTTTCGTGTTCTCTTAGTTTAAGCTGCTCGGCAACGATTCCAGCGATCAGCCCGATCGTGAACTTCAATATGAATGTCTTCGGAGCTGATGTGATATATCTTGGATCAAGCAGGTCAGCGATCGACAGGCCTATCGCTCCGGCGAGTCCGCCATAGACCGGGCCCAGAAACCAGGCCGAAAGAACAACGATCGCGTTGGCAATATGGATCGCTGTTGAAGTCCCTGCCGTTACCGGTATTGTGATCTTGCCATAAGTGAAGGCTACATAATTGATGACGGCAAACATTGCCGTAAATACAAGTTTCTTTGTTTTGCTGTTCATAGAAACACCTTTCTGCCTTTTACAGTCTTTTATGAAATCTGCTGAATCTGCAGAACTATATTTAGTCCTTCTTCATTGTAGCACTTTAGGAAAACATTTCATGTCTTGTGCATATGTTTGATCAATATATTTTATGTTGTATCTGTTAGATACGCATGTTAAAATCTATGTCGAACAAATATTGAAAGGAGTAAAGTAAAAATGAAAAAATTATTTACCTTATTATTAACATTAGTCATGGCTCTTGCGCTTGTCGGCTGTCAGAAAAAACAGATCGTCGTCATGATCAACCTGAGTGATGGAGAAGCCGGTTCAGGCATGCAGGCTGAAATGCCGGAAAATTCAAATCTGAAGGATCTGTTTGATTCTTTCGCTGGCGGCGGTGATTTTGT
>CADCPE010000232.1 GCA_902803275.1 uncultured Erysipelotrichaceae bacterium | reverse complement strand
TCCATCTTCTTTCCGTGGACAAATTCGGAAGGAGAAGTCGTAGTCGCATCGACGATCAGCAGATCGATCTTTTCTTTTTTCAGGATCTCAAGTTCGTCAAATGCTTTCTGGCATCCTGTGCCATGGAACCTGATGTCACCGCTGTAGTAGATCGTGCTGTCGGGAGTCCTGATCAGAAAGCCCGCCGAACCTGGACATGGGTGGTCCGAATAGAAAGGAGTGATCTCGATCTGTCCGACATGGAAAGGCACATGATACTCAAAAGGAGTATAGTCACGGTACTTCCTGGTACCTTCGACTGTATACAGAAGTTCCTGGAGTCTGATGCCGTCCTGATGGATATAGACCGGTATCTGCCTGGCGATCTTGTCTGCTTCGCTCATGTGGTCCAGATGCAGGTGGCAGATCATCACGGCCGAATTGATGTCGCATTCTTCATATGGCAGGACATCCAGATCCTGCAGATCCTTCCTGCTGAAGACGCCTTCCAGTGGAGGGATCTTCCCCAGAAGGATGGCATCCTTGACTCTGCTGATATTTCTCTGTTTTACGGTTCCGTCATAGACCTGTCCAAGAGGTGTGAATGGAGCACCGAAGTCAAAGATGACCCGGTCTTTTTCATAGGTCACGGAAATGCAGATGCCCATGCCGTGGGTGCCGCGGTAGAATCTTAGGACTGTCTTACTCATGATCCGCCTCCTTCAGAATATTTTCTTCCCGGTCATAGATATAGTGCACTTTTCTTTCTGCGTGGAAATACGGAACTCTCAGGTTGGCTTCAAAAGCCTTTCTGTTGCCAGAATGGCAGGGAACGGTCAGCCTGGCTTTGACCATTTCAATATAGGCCAGGATCTGCCAGGTCTCGCCATGAGGCGAGAAATAGCCGTCCTCACCGATATAGGTCTTGTCATAGGCCATTCTGCACGAATTAATGACATTCAGCAAATTGGAGTATTTAGGATCGAAATCCCCCAAAGGGATCCCGGAGTGATGCATGTACAGAGTATCCGCATTGCGGTAGTCAAAAAGTTCCAGGATGTTGGGATAGGTATTCTGGACCATGTATCTGTCAGGATGATCCAGGATCTCTTCCTTGGTGATCACTTCATTGCATGAAAGGATGTCCTTGAGATAGTCCGGTTCTTTCAGATAGGTATCGGGAACCACCACACAGACCGGACGATGGAAGAATTCGTTTATGATATGGGTGCTTTCAGGCTCATAGACCAGCTTCCTTCCGGTCTTTTCCGAGATCTCCGTAAACAGAAGCACGTCGCTCATCTCTCTTTCGTAGTAATTGAAGATGATGAGTCCCTTGTGTGAATTGACGGTCTCGATCATCCTTTCTTTCAGACGGTCAAAGGTGATCATGCCGTCTTTTGGCTTGAAGCTCGGGATCAGTTTCCGATCTTTGAAATCTTCTGGTTTCATTTCCGCGAAGAATCGCGTCCCTTCACAGAAAAGAAGATCGATCTTCTTTTCGTTGAGATATTCGATCTCTTTGAGGATATTGGCTTCATACTTGCCATAGAGGAAGACATCACCGGTATGATGCATCTTCAGATCGGGAGTTTCGATATAGAATGAATAATCCTGATAGGAATCATCATTGAGGATGAACCTTTTGATGTGGATCTTTCCGACATCCATCTCATCTTCCATATCGGTGTAATCGAAGCCTCTGATGCTTTGAACACCCTGGCCTACATCTTCCAGGGCTTTTTCAATGATCTGGGCAGGTTTAGAAAGATACACTCTCACAGACGGATCGATCATGCCCATCATGCGCATGTGGTCCAGATGAAGGTGCGTGATGAAGAATGCCTGATCATCAATGGGGTAGTCCTGTGCACTGATCAGGTTTGGATATCTTTTTTCGATGTCCTGTTTCCGGTAGATGCCGTCGATAAACGGGATCTCATCGATCCACAGATAGTCCTGGATGAAGTTTTTTCTTAAGTCCACGCTGCCGTCAAACATGTCAAAGGCAGGATTATAGGCCGTTCCGGCTTCAAAAAAGGCACGGTCATTGCCGTATCTGACTTCCATCACGACGCCGCCGATGCTGTCGAGCCCGCTGTGGAATGTGATTGTCGTTCTTTCTTTCATGAGTTCTTTTTCTCCAAGCACTTCATTATAACATTTTGTCTGCACGTTTAGTTCACCGTTTTATCCGGTACAATGTCTGATTCTGTCCAATACACGGATCATCAGGTGCTTACAGAACTTCACGTGTTTCTGGCTCATAAACAACAGGAGGAAAAACACATCGGCCGCAAATGAAAGGGGATGATCGATCGGTCATCCCCTGCTGTTTATACAATATGATAGGTGCTTATTACTGAATATCTTTCTTTGAAGCTTCGGACTGTTCCTGCTTATCAGCCATTCTGACGAAGACAAGGCCCAGGATGAAGAAGAGTGCCAGACAGCCGACAGCTACGTTGATACTCTTGATCGTGAAACCGAAGATATTGAAGACACCGTTGGTCCTGATACCGATCTTCTTTACGAGGTAGATAACGAATGATCCCAGGAAGGATGCGCCTTTGGCGAAGATGTCGTAGATACCGAAGTATTCACCGGAGTTCTCATCCGGAATGATCCTTGAATAATAGCTTCTTGAAAGCGACTGGATCGAACCCTGGAAGCATCCGACACCGAAGGCCATGACCGCAAACTGCCACAGATGCTGAAGGGTCAGGGCATAAAGACATACGACCGTGTAGCCCAGGATACAGATCTGGATCAGAGGTACCGTATCATATTTCTTTGACAGTTTCGCAAAGACCAGTGAACCGATCCAGGCGACGACCTGGGTCAGAAGCAGGAAGATGACCTGACCGACAGTATTGAGTCCGAGGTCAGTTCCCAGGTTGATGCAGTTATCGATGATTGTACCGACACCGTCGATATACAGAAAGAAGGCGATCAGGAAGTAGAGGACTTTCTTGTCCTCGACTGCGATCCTCTTCAAAGTTCTGAAGATCTTTTTGAAGGCTTTGGAGATGGCTCCGTGGTCATCTTCAACGTAGTTGATCTGTTTGTAGTTGTTAAGAAGCGGAACGGTCACGACCCACCACCAGCCGGCCGTAACGCCGAAGCCGATCAGGCGCGAGATCGAACCAGGGATCATCTTGAGCATATCAGGTCCCATGACATAAGCGATCAAAGCGACAGTAAACGGAATGCAGGAACCGATATAGCCCCAGGCATAGCCGTATGCCGAAACGGCATCGGAACGGTCATCAGTCGTAACGTCGTTCAGCATTGAATCATAGAATGTAAGAGAAGCCTGATAGGCGATCTTTGTCAGGATGTAGATGATCAGGAATAATGACCAGCTCATCGCAAAGCCATTGATGACACAGCCGATGACACCGATCGCAACGGATGTGGAGAAGAAGATCTTCTTTGTATCCTTGTGGTCGGCGATCGCACCGCAGACAGGGCCGATAAGGGCAACGATGACTGTGACGACACTTGTCGCCAGAGCCCAGTAGGCGGTTGCATTGTCACCGCTTATCTGACCAGGCTGGTCACCGATAGCCAGTGATTTGAACCAGATCGGGATCAAAGAACAGCCAAGCATTGTGAAGGCTGAGTTGCCTACATCGTAAAGAACCCAGGAGAATTCCTGCGGTGTGAGATCTTTGAAGATCTTGGACTCATTTAGCTTCTTGAACAAGCCTTTCATATTATTACCCCCTCGTAATTATTTTTTTCTGAATTCAGGTTCGTATTTCAGTTCCTCTTCATAGGACAGGATCGGTATTTCGCTGTAGTCAGGCCACCTTTCGAAACTGTGATCAAAGTATTCCGGAAGAGCTTTATCTTCGTTGATGGCCTTCATCAGATCTTCAACAAGTTCGGGATATAAAGCCAACGCGAAGGCCTTCAGTTTATCAAGTCTCAGATTGGAGTCTTTGCAGATATCCGCTTCTTTTGTCATGACGAGCAGATCACGGTAGTCAAGTTTATTCATCTTCTCCATGGTCCTATAGAGAATCGTACGTTTTGCATTGGTCCTGCATACCAGGGCGCCAATGATCATGCGCTGCCATCTGGCAGTCCTGTACATCGTTTCTTCATCGAAAGGGAAGAACCTGGCCATGATCCTGCCCGTGAACTTGCTTGGTTTTAATGAAGCAGCACGCTTTACTCTGTTGACGGCCTTGTTGTCCAGACGCATCAGATGCGCGTCATATTCCGATTCGACTTTGTTATGGGAAATGCCGGATACTTCCTTCTTTCTGTCGACAAAGCCATGACACTGGCTGTCCAGAGTGAAGTGCGACAGGAATCCCAGCATGTATGCCAGCATGGCATCCTTGTCCTCATCGTTCTCCTTGTAGACCTTGATAGCTCTTTCAAAGAAATCTCTTGCTGGCTTGTAATGCGTATCATAGCCGTATTTGACGACATCGCCGTGTCTTAGATCATAGAAGAAGATATCCGGTCCATGAACGCCTATATCAAAAAGTTCACGGTGCTTGTGAACGACTTCCTTTAGATTTTCTGGTAAGGTCTCGATGCAGTCGCATCCGAAACGCCAATGTGCATATGTTGTAGGCATCTTCAAATTTTATTTTAGCATTAATCATTTCTATTTACAGAATATATCGTATGCGATATAATATTTTCGGAGGAAACAATTATGGCAAGTTTTTATGATTTTACATTAACAAAGGCAAATGGCGAACAGCTGAATACCGCTGATCTGAAAGGCAAGGTCGTCATGGTTGTCAATACTGCGACAGGCTGCGGCTTTACTCCGCACTATGAACCGATCGAAAACATGTACAGGAACTATCATGACAAGGGACTGGAGATCATCGATGTTCCGTGCAACCAGTTTGGTCATCAGACACCGGGAAGCGATGAAGAGATCCACGAATTCTGCACTTTACACTACAATACGACTTTTGAGCAGATGAAGAAGTCTGACGTTAATGGTGCAAACGAACTGCCTCTTTATACATATCTGAAGTCTCAGAAGGGCTTTGAAGGTTTCGGCAAGGGCGTTGCAGCCATGGCTTTAAAGGCTGCTTCCAAGAAGATGGCTGAAGCAAGCGGCGAAAACGACATCAAGTGGAACTTCACCAAATTCATCATCAACAGAGACGGAGAAGTCGTCAAGCGCTTTGAACCGACAACTGATATGAAAGAAGTTGAAGAGTTCACTGTAAGCCTCTTATAGAAAACGAAGAACAGAAAGTTTGTAAACAGCGTGTCAAATGCACGCTGTTTTCTTTATAATTATTGTTAATGGAGGATGAGATTATGGAAAATCGCATATACAACTTTGCAGCCGGACCTTCAATGTTGGCGGATGAGGTTCTGATCAGAATAAAGGAAGAGCTTTTCAGCTACAACGATACGGGCATGTCGGTCATGGAGATGTCACATCGATCCAAAGTGTATCTGGAGATTTTTGAAAAGACAAAAGAGTCACTGAAAAGACTCATGGATATACCGGAAGACTATGAAGTCATGTTCATGCACGGAGGTGCTACCGGTGTTTTCGCTTCGCTTCCTCTGAATCTTCTGAAAAACAAGGCTGACTATATCGTCACCGGCAACTTCTCCAAGAAGGCTGCCAGTGAGGCAGAAAAATACGGTCAGGTAAATATAATCTATGACGGCAAGGATAACGGCTACAGCCTGATCCCTGAGCTCAAGGATCTTAGTTTCGATCAGGATGCCGATTATGTTCATCTGTGTGCCAACAATACGATCTACGGTACAGAATGGAAGAGCTTCCCTGATACCGGGAATATCCCGTTGATCGTCGATATGAGTTCCGATATCCTCTCAAGAAAAATAAATGTTTCCGATTTCGGGATGATCTATGCAGGAGCCCAGAAAAACATGGGCATTGCCGGTCTGGCGGTTGTCATTATCAGAAAGGATCTGATCAGGGAAGCTTCAAAGCTCACTCCTTCGATCATGGACTATGCCTTGAGCTGCAAGAATGATTCGATGCTGAACACGCCTTCAACTTTTTCACTGTATGTTCTGGGCAAAGTGCTGGAATGGCTTGAAGAGATCGGCGGACTGGAAGAGATCGAAAAAAGAAACATCGCCAAAGCCAAAGTACTTTATGATTATCTGGATAATCAGGGTTTCTATCTTCCTCACGCACAGAAAGACAGCCGTTCATTGATGAATGTCACTTTCACGACTCCTGATCCTGAACTCGATGCGCTCTTTGCATCGCAAGCCGGCAAACAGGGCATGAGCAATCTCAAGGGCCACAGACTGGTCGGCGGCATCAGAGCTTCGATCTACAACGCCATGCCGATCGAAGGCGTGAACAGACTTGTCGGATTTATGGATGAATTCAGAAAGGAACACGAACAATGAAAATTAGATTAGCCAACAGGATCGATGAGAACGGTCTGCAGCTGTTTGATGATACATATGATTACTGCGAGAACATGGAGAATGAGGATGCGATCCTTGTCAGGAGCGCAAATCTTCTGGATACGCAGTTTCCAAAAGAGCTCCTGGCGATCGCCAGAGCCGGTGCCGGCGTCAACAATATTCCGATTGACAGATGCAGTGAAAAGGGCATCGTCGTCTTCAATACACCGGGCGCCAACGCCAATGCCGTAAAGGAACTGGTCCTTTGTGCACTGTTCATGTCTTCCAGAGACATTGAAGGCGGCATGGATTTCATCAGAAAACTTGAAGATACTCCTGATTTCTCAAAACAGGTAGAAAAAGGCAAATCCCAGTTTATCGGTCCGGAGATCAACGGCAAGAAACTCGGCGTCATCGGTCTCGGAGCGATCGGTGTACTGGTTGCCAATGCTGCGGTAAAGCTCGGCATGGAAGTCTATGGCTATGATCCGTATATTTCCGTAAACAGCGCCTGGGCCTTGTCCAAATGGGTAAAACACGTCACCAACATCAATGAGCTGTTGAGCGAATGCGACTATATAACTCTGCATCTTCCATACAATCAGGATACGAAGAATACCATTGATGCGGATAAGATCGCCCTGATGAAAGACGGCGTGAGACTGCTCAATCTTGCCAGGGGAGAACTGGTCGATGAAGAAGCTCTGATCAGAGCTCTTGATTCAAAAAAGATCGGCAGATATGTAACGGATTTTGCTTCATACAGGCTCGCTCAGCGCAGGGATGTCGTCTGCTTCCCGCATCTGGGTGCCTCTACTCCTGAATCGGAAGAAAACTGTGCGATCATGGCCGTCAAGGAACTGATCGACTATCTGGAGAACGGCAATATCACCAATTCCGTCAACCTTCCTTCGATCGCCGAACCTAGAAGCACATCTCACCGTATCTGCATCATTCACAAGAATGTACCGAACATGCTGGCACAATTGACGACGGTCATCGGTGCCAACAACATCAATATCGAAAACATGGCCAACAAGGCTAAAGGTGAAGTTGCCTATACCATGATCGACACCAACTCTGAAGTAGCAGATGACGCCTTTGATCATGTTGACAACATCATCCGCGTCAGAGTCATTAACTGAAATCGAAGACATGGCCATTGATACAAGCATAAAAACAGTTCCTGAGATCCTTGCGGTGTGTGCATCGGCAGATGATTCTGATAATTCTTTAACAGCGGCACAGGCATTAAGAGATACGGCAGAAAAGCTTGCCGTATCGATAAGGATCGAGGTCCATAAAAACGGAAACATCATTGATGAGCTTGCACCTGAGCAGATTGCTGAGTGCAAGGGGATCATTGTCGCCACGGATACAAACATCGTTCTGAAACGTTTTGCTGAAAAACAGGTACTGGTAACAACCACTTCACAGGCCATCAATGAACCGGAAAAGCTGATCAGGAAGATCCTTAACCATGAGGCTCCGGTTGCTGAAACGGGAATAGCAGAAACTCTGTCTGATCAAAAAGAAATACCGCAGACAAAAGTGCAGCCGTTCATCAGACTTATGGAAAGCCTGAGCAGCATCATGCCTGTACTTGTTGTTGGATCATTCATGCTGACAGCGGCGGTGCTTCTTGCGGGGGATCTTACTTCGCTTTCCCTGTTTTTTAAAGCTGTCGGTAATACCTTGCTTGATCTGTTTGTTCCACTGCTGGCTGCATATATTGCCTGGATGATCGCAGGAAAAGATGCGGCAGCGATCGGCTTTATCGGCGGAGCTGTTGCAGATGCCGGTTACAGTCTGAACTGGCTTGCAGATCAGAATGCACCGTTAAGTTCATCGGGGATTCCCGGCGCTTTGATCGCGGGTGCAGCTGCCGGGTTTACAGGTCTTGTTCTTCAAAGACTGTGCTATAAAATGCCTTCTTCATTAAGGATGATCAAAACAAACATCATTTATCCGATCATCGGCACTTTGCTTATCAGCCTGATGATGCTTGCGTTAAACGCTGCTGTTTCTGATATCAATGCGATCGTTGTTAAAACTCTTGAATCGATAGGTCTGGATGACAAGATCCTTCCGATCATCATTCTGATCGCGTTGCTTGTCATGAACCTGATTACACCCCATTTCATAAGAAAACAGGATGATCCAAAATAAAAAAGCTATGTGCTTCAGATTGCCATAGCTTATTTTTTTACCAGTGATCCGCATTCCGGACAGAATCTGCCTGTGACCGGTCTATAGCCGCAGCATGGACAAATGTCCTTGTCCGCTGTGATCTGTTTTTCCTTTTCTGGTGTTTCTGCAAAGAAGCTGGAATCTTCTCCCGATTCCTCTATAGAAAACAGTTCGCCTTTTTTTGCCAGTTCATCCATTCTGGCTGTGAATTCATCACACAGTTCATCAAATTCATACTGTCTCATCGCATCGGCGTTGATGGTAAGATAGACAAAGCTGCTTCCGCCGATTCCGCTATCATCGTATTTCAAGGAAAAACTGCTGCTTCTTGAATAATCATAAACGATAAAAGCAGGATCCTGATGATAATGGAGCTCCTTGAAAGCCCAAAATCTGTTTTTTTCGATGAAAGTGCAGAGATCCTTAAGATCTTCATCTTTGATCCGGTAATGAGCAGTGACGGTCTTAGAGAAAGGCGCTTTGTTGCTTACTGTCATGACAGACTCGTCATTCTCTTTGATCTCCAGCTCATATTTCAGCAGACTGTTGGAATTTATCATCATGCCGCTGCTTGAAGAGTATGATGAACAGCCTGAGAGTCTGCCGTGTTTTTCTTCAAGAGCCTTTTTATAAGCC
>CADCPE010000231.1 GCA_902803275.1 uncultured Erysipelotrichaceae bacterium | reverse complement strand
TATATTATCTTCTACCAGTAAATCAGTGATCTTACTGGTAAATAAAGGTGATATCGAATCCAGCAGGACATTGATCCCGAGTATGAACAAAGACAGGATAAACCATCCCTTCTCTTTCGAGATATACTTAAGCGTTCTTCTGATGATGACGCCTAAGGGCAGTTTATGATCGCCTTTGAGTTTTTCCAATTCTTCATTCATATCAGAGTTCACTCTCCAGTTTCTGCAGATAGACCATCTTCTGGTAGGTCGGAGATGTCTTCAGAAGATTTTCCGGTGTATCAAAAGCTTCAACTGTTCCTTCCTTGAGGACCAGGATCTTATCAAGATGCGATACGGTCGAAACACGCGAAGCGATTATGATCGTTGTCTTGCCTTTACGTTTTTCATTGATGTTGTTGAGGATCGTCTCTTCAGTCTTCATATCGACAGCCGATACCGAATCATCCATGATCATGATCGGGGCATCCTTGATGTAGGCTCTGGCGATCGAGATACGCTGTTTCTGTCCACCTGAAAGGGTCACGCCTCTTTCGCCGGTCAGAGTCTCATATCCTTCTGAGAAGCCAAGGATGTTGTCATCGACATCCGCAAATTTGGCAGCCTGTCTGATCGCTTCCATCTCGGCTCCCGTCTTGGCAAACGAAATGTTGTTTCTGATGTTGTCCGAAAACAGGAAGTTGTCCTGTGGTACATAGGCTATGTTGTCTCTCAGGCTTGTGATATCGATATCCATCAGATCCACATCATCGATATAGATCGTTCCTCTTTCGATGTTGTAAAGATGCAGCAAGGAATTGACAAGAGTAGTCTTTCCTGAGCCGATCTTGCCTACAACACCGATCATTTCTCCCGGCTGTATCTCAAAAGACACGTCATGGAGCGAGTGGGTATTGCCATCAGGATAAGCAAATGAGAAATGCGAGAAGTTTATCTTTCCCTTGCAGTCAGCAAGTACGACGGCATTTTCAGAATTGTGTATCTCTTCATCTTCATCAAGAAAACGATAGATCCTTTCCGAAGATGTCTTGAATCTCGAATGCATCTGCAGGATCTGTCCCATGGCGATCATTGGCCAGATCAGAGTATCGACATAACCGATAAAAACGATTAGTTTAGCAGCAGTGATACTGATTGAATGGCCAAGCAGTGCCACAGCATTGCCGGTCATGTTCCTAAAGACAAAATATGAACCAAGTCCCAGCAGCATGGTCATCGTGATGCCGATGATCATCTCGATATAGACATCGAACTTTATTGACAGACGGGCAAATTCCAGATTGCTGTCGGAATTGTCCTTGGCGACCTTGGAAAAGGCCTTAAGTTCCTGCGCCTCTTTGACAAAAGCCTTGATGACTCTGATACCTGTAAAAGTCTCCTGCGTAAAATCGTAGAGCCTGTCATACTGTTTCTGTCTTTCTTCCCATTTTTCGGACATGACTTTCTCGACCCGGTTGCCCCAGATGATCAGTGCCAGCATCGGTATGATCGCAATGATGCTTAGGATGATATCCAATCTCACCATCTTGTATATGGAAATTACCGAAAGGAAGATCGCATCAACCATCATGATCGTGCCCCAGCCGATGAATTCTTCCACTGCTTCAACATCGGAAGAGAACCACGACATGATCGTACCGATCTTGTTTTCATGGTAATAACGCTGAGACAAACGCTCAGCCTTGTTGAACATATCGTGTCTGATATCAGCTTCGATCCTGCTGGCCGCCTGCATGATACCGTATCTTAAAAGACATCTGCCAATCATCAGGACCGCTGCTACGATCATGATCCTTTTAACGATATGAGATATATCTGTAATCGAAACACTGCTGAAGGTGGAAACGATGTCGACCATTTCACCTAAAAATTCAGGCACAAAGGTCTGAACAACATCCACCATGATGTCAGCGAAGATACCGATGATAAATAAACCGATATACTTGCCGTAATAGTCTTTTACGATACTTCTTCTCTTCATAGGAAATCCATGTATGATTATAGCACTAATACTTATTTCTTATATAAAACCAGAAACAGCTTTACTGTTTCTGGTTTTAAGTGATCCTATTTTTCTTCGGATTCGAGGTTGTCGATCATTTTATCAAGAACAGCTACAAATGTTTCCAGTTCTTCCATCCCGATCCCTTCAACGATCTTTTCATAAAGAGTTGCCAGCTTTTCTTCAAGATATTTTCTTCCCTCAATGGCCAGCTTGGTCGGAACGATGTAGTTTTTTCTTTTATCATCATCACCCTTGATCCTTCTTACCATATTTTTCTCGACCAGCGAATCGATACTGCCGGTAATTGAAGACTTCTTCAACTGGGTCTCTGCTTCCAGATCTTTCTGAATGGCTTTTTCATGACACATCAGGTAATTGAGGATCTGCAGCTGCGTCTGATTCAATCCTCTTCTGGTAGTATCATTCTCTTCAAGATATTTATTTATCCTGTTTGCCAGTCTGCGCATTTTTTTGCCAATGTTTTTTCTCATAATGCTGCCTCCAATAATTAGTTCGCTAACTAATTATTTATTTTAGTACTATTTATGCTGTTATGTCCATTAAAAAAGATTCAGACATGCTGAATCTTTTACTCGATCAATAGATACTATTTTTTCTTGCCCTGATTGGCAACTGCTTCCATAGCAGCTTTCAATGCTTCCTGATCACCCAGATAGTAATGACCAGTTACTTTCAGATCCTCATCGAATTCGTAGACTAGTGGTACACCGGTCGGAATGTTCAATGAGATGATCTCTTCGTCTGACATATTGTCCAGATATTTAACCAAGGCCCTCAGTGAGTTGCCGTGTGCAGCGATGATGCAGCGCTTGCCGGCCTTCATGGCAGGAACGATGACTTCGTTGTAGTAAGGTACGACTCTTTCAACAGTTGTCTCTAATGATTCATTAAGAGGCATGAGGTCCGGATTTTCATCCCTGTAAGTAGCCTGATTCTTTGGCGCTCTTTCGTCATCAGCTTCAAGTGCTGGCGGCTTGACATCATAGGATCTTCTCCATAATTTGACCTGATCCTCGCCGTACTTTTCAGCTGTCTCGGATTTATTCAGACCCTGCAAGGCACCATAGTGTCTTTCATTGAGCTTCCAGGTCTTAATGACCGGCAGCCAGTTGCGGTCCATTTCATCAAGAATGTGGTTCAGAGTATGGATGGCTCTTTTCAGATATGAAGTGAAGCAGATATCAAAATCATAGCCTTCTTCCTTTAACAGTTTACCTGCCTGAATCGCTTCCGCATGGCCCTTTTCGGAAAGATCAACATCTGTCCAGCCTGTGAAAAGATTCAGCTTGTTCCACTCACTTTCGCCATGTCTAACTAATACTAGTTTCATTATTTTCCTCCTGTATTCTATTTAAATTTTACAATAATTACTCTGCCCATGCATAAAAAGATTCTTTATAGAAATCCCGCATATTGTAATATAAAGATATGAAGAAAAATCTCAAGATCGCCATTCTGGCCCTGGGCATCGCCCTGTATACAGTTCTCTCTGCCTTTGTGATCATTCCAATCGTCAACAGGATCAAGCTGGACCTCGGTTATATCGTTTACGGCATGTATCTGAATACCTTCGGAATTGCGGCTACTATCGTCGGAGTGCTTGGCTGCATATTTGGAAATCTGCTAAAAGGCGGCTCCATTCCCTTTGCCTGGGCTATAGGTCAGGCCTTCATCGGTGTCACATTGGGATATCTGCTTCCTAAGACCGAGAAGACCTATCTCAAGATCATCTATTGCATAGTCTCAGCCTTCATCGGCATAGGCGTGATCAAGACTCTGATCGAAGTGGCGATATATCAGTTCCCGATCTGGCTGAAGTTCACTTCCAATCT
>CADCPE010000230.1 GCA_902803275.1 uncultured Erysipelotrichaceae bacterium | reverse complement strand
AACATGAACTTCTTAGTCAACCTGACTTCTGATGAAAACGCTGCTAAACTGGCTGAAGCTTACAAGGCTTACTACGGCAAGGATATCGAACTCGATGAGGGTTGCGCAAATGCCGGTTATCAGTTCATCAAGATGCTTTATGCAAATGATATGATGCTCGGTTCATCTGACTCAACGATCGCTAAGGATATCGCCGCTGCTGAAAAACCTCAGTGTGGCTTATTAACATTGAATAAGTACAACAAGGCTAAGGGCGAAACAGCTGAAGGTTCAGGCGTTTACAACCTGCTTTACAGCAAGGATGATGTTGCACCGTTTGCCGGTTTCATTTATCCGATCTATGGCTTACAGGTAAAGAATGCTGACAACCCAGAACTCGCTAAGGCTTTCCTGATCTGGTTATATTCAGAAGAGGGCTGGTATGGAAACGGCGAACTCAAAGTTGCTGATGGTGGCGTATACAAAGGCATGCAGGGCAGATTAGGTGATTACTCAGGTAACACTGCTAACCCTGTAGGCGATGGCGACATCAGTGTTGTTGAATGGAAGAAGCTCCTGGTTCAGGAAGATGCTGTACAGGCTGCTGAACACAGAGCTGATGTTGAAGACTTCATTCAGTTAATTAAATAATCTATCTGATTAGTTTGTACGAAAAGGGCTTAGGCTTTTATGAGCCTAATCCCTTTTTTATTAAGGGGTAAAAGACTATGAAAAAACGTTGGAATAGAATCAAGACATTTTTCTCTAAACCATATAATGTTCTTCTAGTTCTCTTTATAGTAGTTTTGGGATTCCTGGTCGTCCTTCCGCTGTTTTCGATCGTCAGAGATACATTTATTGTTCACTCATCGGAAAAATCAAGAATCCATCAGGCTGTAGGCACGTTTACCACCTATCACTGGAACAGGCTGTTTCTATCGGAATTCAGAAAATCGCTTTTGATCGATCCGTTAAGAAATTCCCTTTTGACCAGTGCCTGGGCATGTGTTGTTTCTATTTTTGTCGGTGGAAGCTTTGCCTGGCTCGTGTCGAGAAGTGACATGAGATGGAAGAAATTTCTCACTAAGTTATTCATCTTCCCGTACATCATGCCAAGCTGGACTTTGGCTCTTGCCTGGAAAAACTTCTTTAAGAATGTCGAGATAACCGGATCAAACGGTATTTTCCATTCCTTGACCGGATTAACCGTTCCGACCTGGTTTGCGTATGGCGAATTCCCGATCATCGTTGTAACAGGACTGCACTATGCACCTTTTGCTTACATCCTGATCGGCGGTATCCTGCACAACATGGACGCCAACCTGGAAGAAGCAGCTGTAATTTTGAAAACAAAACGCCTGAGAATGTTCTGGCGTATTACTATACCGATCGTCATGCCGGCCGTATTGAGCACCATTATCCTGGTCTTCTCCGGCGCAATGGCATCGTTTGCTACACCGCAGTTTTTAGGCCTGCCGGTAAGATACTATGTTCTGACAACAGAACTGTACGCCTCGATCAACGGAACCAATCCTGGTGTCGGTTATATCCTGGCCATGATCATGATCGTCATCAGTGTCATCATCATGTTTGTCAACCAGCGTCTGATCGGAAGCCGTAAGTCTTATGCGACTGTCACCGGCAAGAGCGCCAACATCTCCATCTTCCATCTGGGCATATGGAGAACACCGATCTCCATCCTGGTGTTCTTTGTGGTCATGTGCATGTCGGTCATTCCGCTCGTTACTTTTGCGCTTGAGTCATTGCTGGCTTATACCGGCGTATATGATTTCAACAATCTGACTTTGAGTTTCTGGATCGGACGTGCACAGGGACACGACACATGGCAATCTGAACCAGGAATCCTCAGGAACCGTGAAGTATATCGTACATTGTGGAACAGCCTGAAACTGTCATTTGTCTGTTCATTAGGCGCAGGTACGCTGGGCTTCCTGGCCGGCTACAGTATTGTCAGAAGAAGAGGAAGCTTTATTTCAAGGCTGGTAGAGGATCTGACTTTCATTCCTTATCTGATCCCTTCCATGGCTTTATCCGCAATATATCTTTCCATGTTTTCTTCTAAACACGGAATCATTCCTTCGCTGTACGGATCATTCGCCATCCTGGCTCTGATCGGTACGGTCAAGTATCTGCCGATGGCTTCAAGAAGTGGCGTCAACTCGATGCTGCAGCTATCACCGGAGATTGAAGAAGCCGGTATCGTCATGGGCGTTCCGTGGGTAAAGAGAATGACGAGGATCATCATTCCGATCGAAAAGACGACCATCGTTTCAGGTTATCTCTTGCCGTTTATCTCGGCGATGAGAGAACTGAGCCTGTTTGTCATCCTGGTTACTGCAAACAACAGGATACTTACGACACTGCTTCTGTTCTATGATGAAAAGGGTTATACCCAGTTCTCAAATGCTGTTAACCTGCTGATTATTATCGTTGTTCTGTTAATTAACTTTACGGTTGAAAAACTCACTGGAGCTTCAATCGAAAAAGGTGTAGGAGGATAAAAATGCCAACAATTAAATTAGTAAATGTCACTAAACAGTTCGGAAAAGGTTCATTGGCTGTTGATAAACTCAATATGGAGATCAAGAATGGCGAATTCGTTTCCCTGCTGGGTCCTTCAGGATGCGGAAAGACGACAACGCTGAGAATGATCGCGGGTCTTGAAACACCAACTGAGGGCGAAATATATTTTGATGATGTCTGTGTCTTCTCTGATGAAAAGGGCATCAACCTGTCGCCTGACAAGCGCAATATCGGTTTCCTGTTCCAGAACTACGCCTTGTGGCCACATATGACCGTCAGAAAGAATATCTCGTTTGGTCTAGAGAACATGAAGTGGCCAAAGGATCAGATCGAAGCAAGAGTCGATGAGATCTGCAAGACGATGCGTATCGAAGAATACAAAGACCGCTATCCTGCAGAGCTGTCAGGTGGCCAGCAGCAGCGTGTGGCTATTGCCCGTACTCTGGCACCGAATCCAAAGGTTCTGCTGATGGACGAACCGTTATCAAATCTTGATGCGAAATTAAGAAATGACATGAGAGCTGAATTGAAGAGACTCCATCTTAATACCGGTTCAACTTTCGTATATGTTACACATGACCAGTCAGAAGCTATGACGCTTTCAACCAAAGTAGCTTTGATCAAGCTGGGCATACTGCAGCAGTATTGCCCGCCACTGCAGCTTTACGGCGAGCCAAACAACATCTTCTGCGCTGACTTCATGGGCAACCCGAGCATGAACTTCGTCGAATGTCACGGCAAGAAAGAAGGGGACAAGATCATTCTTAACACCAAGCGATTCATCTGCGAATTCACGCCTAATGAACCGATCGATGTACCGGAAGAGAATGAATATGTATTGGGTATCAGACCGGAATTCGTCAATGTTTCCAATGATGGTCTGACGGCCACCGTCATTTCATCACTCCCTTCAGGCATGGAGACAACGCTGTCTGTAGCTATCGATGATATCGTACTTTCAGCTGTCGCGTTCGGCAGTATCGACTTTGCGATGGATTCAGAAGTCAAGATCAACTTCTCCGGAAACAGATATGTCCTGTTCGACAAGGCTTCTACCAACAAGCTGACGCTGGGATCTCTTAAAGTAATTCAGTAAAAATGGGAGATAATTCAGACTTTAACGCTAAATTCGGAAAACTGGCAGGGCGATTTACCAATATCGTCCTGCTTGGTTTTTTTACCACTCTATGCTGCCTTCCAATTGTCACGGCGGGAGCGTCTTTTACGGCACTCAATTCTGCCACTAAAGCCTATCTGTTTGAAAACGATGACAAGCCACTGAGGATCTTTTTCGCCAGTTTCAAAAAGCACTTCGGCTTGGCGACCAAGATCTGGCTATTGCATATACTGGCGTATGCGATCCTGATCTGGGACTATGTGTATTACCGCACCAGTGATGCGACGATCGATATTCTGGCTGCAGCGGGCATATTCGTGACCTTCGCTTTCCTGGTTTTTGAGACCACGATGGTCTTTGTGGTGATCGCCGAAGAAAAAAGCGACAAGGTATTCAGGACGATCAAGATCGCTCTGGATATTGCGATGATCTCGCCGCTTCGTTCAGCCATGATCCTGTTTCTGGAGGCGGCTGTCGTCATAATTGCCTTATTCCTGTTAAGGGGACTGATCCTGATCATTCCGGGAATAATCGCCTATCTGGCCTGGCAGATCATTCCGGACATGCTGAAGAACTACAAGTTTCGTAACAGCAGCAGAGCCGGCAATGAACCACTATAGAAGACAACCGGGTGTTGTCTTTTTGTATGTGGAACTTTATCGGGAATACCGGTATTTGTTATCATTAGAATAAACATGAAGAAGATATACATATTTCCTAATCTGACAGAGGAAAGATATATTGAAAAAGTCAGAAAAGCCATCGCATCTTTAGAAGAAAAGGGTCATCTTTGTGTTTTGAACAGGGATGATGGAATTTTGCTGTATGGCGATAAATATGCGGAAAAAGGAAAGATAAGTGATTGCGATCTTATCGTTTCTTTAGGCGGAGACGGAACATTCCTAAGAGGCTGCAGACTTGCCTTGGACAATGATATGCCGATCTGCGGAATCAATTGCGGAAATCTGGGCTATCTTTGTGTCTGCCAGTTAAAAAACATCGATGATCTGGATTTT
>CADCPE010000229.1 GCA_902803275.1 uncultured Erysipelotrichaceae bacterium | reverse complement strand
GTCAGATTGAACGGCTGATCGGTTTCAGCCAAGGCAAGCAATTCTTCTTTGGCAAAAGCGAAGAGTTTCTGGTCCTCGAAACCCCACCAGGCTTCGTAATCCTGCTCAAGACGTCCAGCATTCTTAAGGGCGTTGACATCCAGGATCTCATAGTCGCCATGTTCGCGGAAATAGACTTCCCGGCCATGAAACATTGCATAGGAACCCAGCAGAAGTTTTTGTCTGTAGCCTTCTTTCTTCAGGATGTCGCCGAGCGAAACAATGCCTGGCAGAAAAGTGTCTTCCTTGCCGTAAGCATCAGCTCCCAGATCGACCTTGACGATCATGCCGGAAGTCTGGGCGGTCATCGCCGCTGCTGTCCAGGTCGTTCCCGGCAAAGAAAGAGCTCCGCCAATAGTATCAGTATTGGAAAAATAAAGGTTCTCATCAGCCAGCTGTTTGAGTTCTGGTATACAGGAACCGGCGATCTTGAGGCCCGACTTTTCATCAGCATAGCTGCTTTCCATTGATTCCAGGAATATGTAGATCAGATTGCGTTTTTCTTTCGGAAAATGCAGGATCTCAGGATCGGCTTTGACATAGTTGTCCTCAATGAAGTCTGACTCCGTGACCGTATTTTTCATAAAATGGAAGGCATCGACATGAAGGCCAAGCAGAAAAAGAACGATGATCAGAAACGATATTGCATAGGCCAAGAGATTTTTCCTGCTGGCATAGCGCCAGTAAAGAAACAGCAGAAAAAGTGTCAGTAAAAGCGGCAGGACGATCAGCCAGAGGATCGCGCTGCCTAAAAGCGATGGCTGCATGCCCTCAGTCGGCGCTTTCAATTGAAAAAGGACCTCATCGAGGTGGATCTGGGCATATTCATGATTAAGCCACAGTGTCAGACAAAGGATGAAGTCCGCCAGCAGCAGGATGATCATCGTGATCTTATATTTCCGGAAAAAAGTTTTCAGATCCATTTTCCAACCTATTCAATACTTTTATAGAATATCACCAAAAACACAGCACTTGCCTATCAATTTCTATCATCCGGAACATTAGACACTTCAAACCGCTGAATGTTAAAGAACAGAAGCTTATACAAAAAACGTAAAAATCAACGCAATTTTTTTCGTTTATTTTACGTTTATTACAAATATGCTTTCAGTCGCTATTGACCAAGCAATTGTTCGCAGATCCTATCTACGACTTCATCATCGTCTGTAAGCAACGATATGTACATCTTCAGTTTTGGTTCCGTTCCGCTCGGTCTTACAACGATCGTGCTTCCATCTTTCAGGAAATACTTTAAGACATCTGATTTAGGCAAACCGTCAATTCCCAAAGAATAGTCATTGCACTTTTCTATCTCTGTATTATTTATTCTATCTATTGGATCATTCCTTAATCCGGACATGATGCTTTGCATCTTTTCAAAACCGCTTGATCCTGGGAATTCAAAGGATTTAAGTGAATTATGGTAATAACCGTATTCGTCATATATTTCCTTTAATTTTTCTTTTAAGGAAATGCCCTTGTCTTTATAGTAGCTGAACATCTCGCATACAAGACACGAACCGTTTACTCCGTCTTTGTCTCTTACATATGTTCCGGAAAGATAACCGTCCGATTCTTCAAAGGAAAAGACGAAATCATTTAGCCTGTTGTTCTTTTCCAGGACACCGATCTGTTCGCCGATGAACTTATAACCCGTCAGAACGTTTATGGTTTTAATGCCATAACTGTCTGCTATCTTATCTGCCAGATCAGTTGTTACGATCGTCTTGATCAAAATCGGATCAGCTGGCATATCATTATGTTTTGTTTTCTGTTCACAGATATACTTGAACAACAGAACACCAACTTCATTGCCACTCAGGATCGTAAAGTCATCATTATCCCTGATTGCTACGCCCACTCTGTCGCAATCAGGATCGGAAGCTATCAGAATATCTGCGTTGTTTTCTTTGGCATATTTTATACCCAGATCCATAGCTTCCCTTACTTCCGGATTCGGATACGGACAGGTCGGAAAATTG
>CADCPE010000228.1 GCA_902803275.1 uncultured Erysipelotrichaceae bacterium | reverse complement strand
GTCTTTTTTCAGTCCTTCAGACAGGATATCGGTTTCCATCGGGTAATGGCCTCTCAAGGTCGAATCGCCTCTGGAGATGTAGAAGTATTTCTTTCCTGTCTCCCTGCTGAGTTTTGAAATGACGGTGGTAATCTCTTCGTGGATCTTCCGGCTTTGGCTTTGCGTCAGTGCTCTTGAATTGGTCAGGATAAAAAACAACTTGTCATTGAAGGCTTCCTTCATCGATTCATAGGACCAGTCGGTATAGACACTGATGTCATGAACACACTGTACGCCCGTAGGATCATCATCGAGCACCACGAAAACATGCTCATCACCTTCAATGAGCATGTTTAGCTGTTCGTCTATGTTTTCTTTATATTCAGGATAAGAGTTGAGGACGTCGGCTTTCATCCTAGAGACCCAGACTTTCTCTTACTCTTTCAACCGCCAGTCTAGGTGAAGTAAGAACAGGCTTCTCCGTCTCGCCCAGATAAGGCAGGATGGCCGTCATTGAACCCTGTGCAAGCACGACGACATCATTCTCGGCTTCAGCCTGTCTGATGGCATCGATGACCAAGGCGTTGTGCTTTTCAACATCGCCGCTCATCAATACATCCAGTGCTCCGTCAACGAGATATTCGCTGACCAGTACGGATTTGTTTCTCTTCTTGGCCACTCTTCTTACCAGGTTGCATGAAGGCTTGACTGTTGAAGCCACGGTGGCCACAACACCGATCCTTGAACCGATCGATACGGCTTTTTCAGCCATCGGCTCATCGATCCTCAGGGTCTTGCAATCAGCCTGCGTTCTGGCGATCTCAAAAGCTTCGCCTACTGATGAACACTGATTCAGGATCAGATCAGGTTCTAGAGTCTTGGCTATCTGTACATAGGAACACATCCTGGATACGATATTTGAATTGATGTGTCCGACTGTCTTCACTTCTTCCAGAAGTGAATCATCAATAATATTCACCATCTCAACTTCCGGAATGAGTTCTTTAAACAGAGCCTTCAGTTCATTCAGGGAAACTGTGCTGGTGTGAATCAGTACTACTTTCATCTTTTCTCTCCTTTTAAACAATCTTTATATTAAAATATATTTATGGTCATATCACTCTTACTTATCAGAGATATCCTGATGTATATCGGAGCACTCGTTGGTGTCTTTCTCATCGGCTATATCAGAGTCACGTTCTCGGAACGTCAGAAGAAGTCTCCCAATGTTCCGCTATATTACAACGAGAAGGAATTGAAACTGCGCAAGCTCGGGATCATCATCCTGGTCATCACAATGGCACTGGCGGCGATCCCCAAGAGTCTGCTCCAATAGAAGCTTAGGCTTCTTTTTTTATTGATAGTCTTCGAGCTTCAGGATCGTCTCTTTGACCATCTGCTTGGTTATAGGATATGGTATGTGGTTCAGTTCCGGATTGATGATCGTCGCATCAAGGACATCATCAAGCGGATCATCCTTTTCAAGATCAAGATCCTTCAGACATACCGGAAGTCTGACCTCCCTGTTGAAGTCATATACCCTTCTTAATTCATCATACTGCTCATCCAGCAGCAGCTGAACAAGTGTGCCATAGGAAACGATCTCCCCATGCAGATGTTTTCTCTCCATCCACTCCCTGACAGTCAGACCATAGTACAGTGCATGAGCCAGTGCGGAATTGTAGTCCGGATTGACACTGACCGATACCGAACCGGTCGCAATGATGATGGACTTTATGACATCTTCAACTTCCGGTGTGGAAAGATGTTTCTTTACATCTTCATAGGCCTTTTCGCCCTTTTCCAGGATCGGCTCATAGCAGAGTCTGGAAACAGTTACGCCGTAGCTGCTTTCAAAATCCAGGATGTCGTTCTTGCTGGAAAAGACTGACTCAACATGTTTGGCCATCGTGTCGCCCATGCCGGCCCAGAAATACTTTTCCGGTGCACTTACAATGATATCCGGATCGATGAAGCAGTGGATCGGGACATTCTTCAGTCTGTACACTTCCTTGAAGGAACCGTCATCATTGTGGATGATGGAGATCTTTGTCACGGCCGCACAGGTCGAAGCGATCGAGGCGATCGTGAAGACCGGCTTGCCCAGCCTGTCACCTACCATCTTTGTGACATCCAGGCACTTGCCTCCGCCTATTCCGATCAGTACATCAGCCTTTTTCACATCTTCGTTGGCAGAGATCCTGTCGATATTGGCATAGGAAGCTTCCTTGCCATAGACTTCCTGATGAACGATCTCAAGATCTTTCAGATAAGGCAGCAGTTTATCCTTGCTGGCATTGAAGGCTTTTTCGCCATATAAAAGGCAGACCTTGTTCCCGTAAGGAGAAACTACTTCATGGATCTTGCTGAAAGCATCTGAGCCCAATGTATAACGAGGCAGAAAATTCTGTACCATAATTGTCCTTTCAAAAAGCGGTGCCGCGAAGGCACCTTTTATTTTCTAAAGCAGTGAATCAACAAAGGCCTTCAGTTCAGGATCCTTGCATCCCTCATTGAAGCACTGTAAGAATCGAGGAGTAAGTGACTTCTTTACGACATCCTGATCCATGGCTTTGAGACCTTCGATCAACGGTTTTGCGATCGCAGCCTTGACTTCTACGAGCTTGGCAGCATTTCTGTTCTGTGATTCCTTGCGGCCCGGTTCATTCGGATAGCCCATGCCTTTAGGTGAACCGAAAGCGATCGTGAAGATGTTCTTGAGGTTGACGTCAGCACCCCAGCCAAAGCCCTTGGCATAAGGAAGTGCCAGTGCATTACCGTTATTTATCTGCAAGAAGAGATAGGCGTCACTTGGTTCGATGCAATATCCGCACACAACGCCCGGCATCATGTTGCAGGCCATCAGCGCACCCTGTCCGGTACCGCAGCCGGTAACGACAAAATCTACAGCACCTGAGTTGAGCAACAAAGCAGCCTGAACACCGATGTTGAGGTAGGTGAGATAACCCGGTTCACCAAGCTGTAAAGGTGCATCCTGTGTATTCATTCCGGTGTTGTATACGGTGTGGCCCATCGGTTCTACAACTTCTTTCAGTACACTCAGAATCAGATCATTCTTGGCAGACTGAGAAAATTCATTGATCATTGCGATTTTCATAGATTTTTTCTCCTTGATTATTTATCTATATATACTCATTGAGTTTGTTTTCCAATTTAAGAAACAGGCGGAGCTATCAACTCCGCCTGTGTTTGTTATTCTTTACTGCCGTTGTCAGCAGCTTCGAAAGTATAACGATTATTTGAACCAATTAAGCGGATATAGTCTCTGACGAATTCCTTGACAGCTTTTTCAGCTACCATGCAGATTCCCAGATAATCGGTATTTGGTTCAGCTTCCCATTTAGCCTTCATAGCCTTTTCGGCTGCATGGAATGCATCTGTACAAACATTGATTTTGTTTATGCCTCCAGCGACGGCTTTTCTAATGTTTTCTTCACCAGAACCGGAACCGCCATGTAATACCAGTGGCATCTTCAGAGCAGCTTTAAGTTGAGCCAGTCTTTCAAAGTCCAATACCGGTACATAGCCCTCAGGATATTTACCGTGGGCTGTGCCGATCGCAACTGCCAATGCATCAACGCCTGTCTTCTTGACAAAGTCGACAGCCTGTTCAACATTGGTGTACATATCGGCAGTCTTGCCGTCACCATCAGCAGCCTGACCTACGTGTCCGAGTTCAGCTTCGACGCTGATACCCTTTGCGTGAGCCATATCGGCAACCATACGTGAACGTCTGACGTTCTCTTCATATGGCAATGATGATGCATCGATCATGACGTTTGAGAAGCCCCATTTGATCGCATCGACTTCAGCTTCGAAAGATGGACCGTGGTCCAGGTTCAGACAAACCGGAACACTGGCTCTTTCAGCCATAGCCTTGATCATTGGAACCATCTCTGTCGGATGAGCCAGTTTACTCATCTGGCCGACACCGAACTGTACGATGATAGGTGAATGTTCTTCTTCAGCAGCTTCAATAGCAGCTCTTGCCATTTCCATGTTGACGCAGTTGATAGCCATAACAGCATAGTTATCACGGTTTGCGGCATCAAGGATATACTTCATATTTACATACATAATTCAAATTCCTTCTATATGAATCGTTATTGTTTTTTCTTCTAATTCAAGTCCTAATCAATTCAACTATTATAAGTCGATGTCAAGATCTACAACTTCTTCTTCAACAACATCTTCCTCAGATGGAGTCTTCTTGATAATAGCGTAGATTACAGCTGTAACAACTGAACCGATAGCCAGGTATAAGAACCAAAGACCGATCTTGTTTGAAGTAGGAGCAACGAAGATACCACCGTGAGCAGCCTGAGTTTCTACACGAGAAGCCATAGCCAGACCACCAGCGAGTGCTGAACCGATCATAGAAGCTGGAACGACTCTTGCAGCGTCTTCAGCAACGAACGGTAAGACACCTTCGGTAATGAAGCACAGACCCATAGGGATGCATGTGTAAGCAGCGTCTTTCTGCTGCTGAGTGAACTTCTTAGGAGCGATCAAAGCAGCTAAGCCGACACCTAATGCTGGAGTCATACCGCCAAGGATCTTAGCAGTTTCAGCAGCGGCACCGATACCACCGTTTACATCGTTGTCAGCGTATAATGCGTTAGCAGCCATAGAAGCAGTCTTGTTGACAGGACCACCCATATCGAAGCCCATGCAGGCACCGATAACTGCACCAGCAACGAATAATGAAGAGCCTGAAAGACCTTCGATCCAGTGCTGGAAAGCAAGCATCATTGCAGATAACGGTTTCATCAGTAAACCGAAGAATACGAATGTAGCAACACATGTAGCAACTACCGGGATGATAAGAACTGGCATTAAGCCCTGTAAAGCCTTAGGAAGCTTCCAGGTCTTCATCCATTTTACGAAGTAACCTACCAAGAAGCCCATCAGCATAGCGCCAACGAAACCAGTCTTTGTAGGACCACCAGCGTAGTAACCGATAGCGAAACCAGGAACAATACCCGGACGGTCAGCGATAGAGAATGCGATACCTGCGCACAGGAATGCATAAGCCCAGTTGAAGCCGTTGCCGTTCATTTCGCCTAACATGTGCATGTAGTCGGAAATCTTAGTGATTGAATAGCCTGAGTAAGCCAGACCACTGATTGTAGGATCTGAAAGTGGAACACCACTCCAAGAATAAGCCTTCTGAATAGCACCTGTAATACCGGCCATGACAACCATTGGAATAAGGAATGAAATACCGGTCATTACATGTTTTCTCATTTCAGTAAAATTTAATTTCATAAATTAATTTTCCCTCTCTTTGATAAAACAAATAATTAATCAAATAAATAAGATAATGTTACTTGCCAAGTTTCTTTTCGATAGTAGCAATCAAGCTCTTAGGCTGTTTCATTGCTGTACCGATAGGAACATCGACGATCTTCTTGCCAGCGAAACGGTTGGCACCACGTACTGCGATATCGTGAGCGTAGATGACAACGTCGGCATTATTGATGTCTTCGTCTGTCAATTCGTTCTCAACACCTGCAGAACCCTGAGTTTCGACCTTGATCTTATGGCCTAACTCTTCAGCAGCTTTCTGAAGTTTTTCGGCAACAAGATAAGTGTGGGCAATGCCTGCTGTACAAGCTGTTACTGCAACAATATTCATATAGAACTCCTTTCATTATCTTGAATTAGCTTAATTTAATTTTAATATTTTTGAATAAGCCTAATCAATAAAAACCAGACACATTTTGATAAAATTGATCATATTTAACATAAATATGATAACTTTATGATCATTTCTACAGGTCAATATCCAGATCTACGATCTCTTCTTCTTCAAGGACCTTATCAACTTCGCCCAGTTCGCTGTCATCGCACAGCAGCAGGTTCATGATCTCTTCCTTGGTTGATGCACCCGCAAGTTTGGTCACTCTAACATCGTTTCCAAGCTTTCCGGCCAGTTCGCTAAGAAGCATCATGTGGTTTCTGGCAAACTCGGCGTCAGCGCTTACACAGAACAGGAAGATCAGGTGTGTGTCCTGGAAACCATCTTCAGACATGCTGGATTCCCAGCGGATCGGATTGACTGTCTTGCCGATCATAATGCCGTTACGGGTGACGGAATTGGACTTTCCGTGCGGAATGGAGATGTGAGATCCCATTCCTGTAGGACCTTCAGATTCTCTTTCATAGATATCTTTGACAAAGACATCTACATCATTGATATAACCGTTCTTAAGCAGGACGTTGGCCATGTAGTGCAATACTTCATCCTTGTTCTGACCTTGCACATTAAGATCGATGATATCAGCGTTCAGAATATCATTTAGTGGCATATTTCTATCTCCTTTTCTTATATCATATACCTTTTTTACAAAATTATCACAATTTTATCAAATTAATCATCATATTATCATTGACAAGCCATATTTTCTTTAATAATATAAAGTTGTAAGGGCTTAATACAACACCTTTATATGACGATTTTCAAAAAATCTCATAAAGTTGTCGCTTGGCTTCTTATCAGTGACGAT
>CADCPE010000227.1 GCA_902803275.1 uncultured Erysipelotrichaceae bacterium | reverse complement strand
CAGGATGTCGAGATCTATCCAGACGGATCGGCTCATATAACTACAGGCAGGAAACAGCTGGCCGGTTCCACGTTGAAGGTCAACGAAGGTGTAAAGATCCTGGTTGAGAAAGCGCTGGTGCCGTTTGAGACCGCAATTGATGCCGCTTCAATAAACCCGATGCGCTACCTGAATATGGATGATCACAAGGGCAGGATAAAAGCCGGCTATGATGCGGACATCGTTGTTCTGAATGATGATTATTCTGTTGAACAGACTTATTGCAGGGGTGTTGAACAGCTATAGAAAAATCATTGATGAGATATGAAAAAAGAACTTTCGCTGATGAAAGCTCTTTTTAAATGTGTTTCTTGTTTCAGCTGAATTATCAGCAATACAAATATGATCTATAACATTAAAACCAGTATTGCATTGTGCAGTTAAAAAGCCCTTGCGGGCTTTGAATCAGTTTTTGTTTTTTCTGTTTCTGAATTTTCTGTACAGGAATATACCTAAGACAACCAGAAGGATAATAAAGATGATCCCATAGATATCATAAGCCAGATCGATAACGATATCCTCGACCGTATATATGAAATCGTGGAAACCGTTCTTGAAGGCCCTGGCCAGGCGTTCACCAAAGCTGGTGCTGGTCTGTGTGTAGCTGCTTGTCTCAGTTACGTGAATAGTCAAGGTTGAATAGGCTACCAGCAGATCATAGTTCTTGATCTGAGCTTCAAGATATTCAATCTCATATCTGATTTCGGAAAGTCTTTCTTCCACCAGCATGAGTTCTTCAAGGTTTGCTGCCTTATCATAGAATTCCAGAACTTTTTCTTCTTCGGCCTTCAATGATTTAAGGCGTGCCTGCAGATCGGTATAGGAGTCAGTGACATCCTTGGTCTCTTCGCTGTAATATGAGACGTTGCCGCTGTTTTTCAGTTCTTCAAGGAACTGTCCATAGCGATCGCTTGGGATGCGGATCGTAGCATCATACTGTCTGGTCGAACTGCCGCTGGTATTTACAGTAGATGACTGGATGTAGGCTCCATACTTGTTTATGGTTTCGTTGAGCCCGCTTAACAGTTCATCTAGATCTTTAGTTTCGACATTCATCCTGGCGGTAAGAATGAGCTTCTTGTTTTCTGAAACAGTGCTCTCGCTGCGGTAATCATGAGTGTTTCCGCCGGCATAGGCACCACCAGCTTCCTCATCGTAGGCGTATTGGGTGCTGCCATCAGATTTATATTCGTAGCTTGAACTGTTTGCGTAGTATTGATCTGCGGCATTGGAGCCTTTTCTACCGAACGGGATGATGTTTATCACCAGCAGCAATACAGCTGCACCGCAGGCAATCTTGCCGATCAAAGCCCACGGAACAACAAAACGGAATTTCTTTTTTGCATGTGCCTCTTCGACAAAATCATCCTTGATCAGGCCGATGGCATCAGCCAGTTTATTGTTTTTCATACAACTACTCCTTCCTTTAACAGATGTTCTCTGAGTCTGTCTCTGCTTCTTTTGAGCATCATCTTCACTTTTGATTCAGAGTACCTGAATCGGGAAGCGATGTCTTCGATCGAATCGAAATACCAGTAGCGGCAGACAAAGACTCTTCTTTCACTTTCTTTCAGATCTGAGAGAAACTCATCGATGCAGTCGGCGATCACCTGATCATCAAGGGAATCTCTTAACGACTTTTCATCAGCGATACATTCATCAAGCTCATCCAACGATACAGCGATCTGACCGCCGCCTCTTTTCTCTGCCGTTTTGCTGCGATAGATGTTGAGGGAGAGCCTGCGGGTTATCTTGCCGATGAAAGTTCCCAGATTTAGAGGATGATGAGGTGGAATGGCGTTCCAGGCACCGAGATAGGTATCGTTTAGCGCTTCTTCGGCATCCTGCTGATTATGCAGAATGTTCTGTGCGATCGAAAAACAGTAGTTACCGTATTTCGCTTTGGTTTCCGCAATGGCCGTTTCATCTCTGTTCCAGTACAGCTCTACGATTTTCTGATCTTCCATTTTCAACTCCTTTCATCTATCAACTAACACTTTCTATCTGTTTGGTCACATTTATTGAATAAAGATATTCCGTATACAGATAATCGTCTTCAAGATATCTGATCTTCACATGATCGTTTTCTATCAGTTTTGCCTGCAAAAGCTGATCATCGACCCAGACCCAGGCCAGAAGCCTGCCATATCTGTCGTAGTTTTCGCCTCTTGGCTCCATTTCCAGAATGATCTTCAGCGCACCCGAAAGCTGCTGGTCGGTATAGGTTTTGGCTTCTTCATAGCCTTCTTCCTGCTTTTCGGGGGAATCCACTCCGATGAAGCGCACTTCCGTTTTACCCAGATCTTCCACATAAAAAACAGCAGTATCACCGTCATAGTTATACTGATAGAAGGCCATGTATTTCCTGGTGTAGTCATAAGGCTTAACAGGCGCTTCAGGTTTAAAAACGATTTTCCGAAGTACGCCCGCAAGGATGATTACCGCTATAATCACAGCCAGGGCAAAGCGAATACGGTAATATATGTATTTTCTTCTTCTCATCTGTATAAATCAGAAACAGTTCATCGCATTAAACTGATCTGTTCCAGCATTTTCTCAAGCTGTATGCTGTCCAATCCCAAATAATTTCCCGGGAATTCTTTTTTGGATGTCATATGGATCTGTTTTACACCGGAGATCCTTAAAACATCGCAGATGTTTTCTATCCTGACTCCGCCTCCGGGCAGAAACTGTATCCTGTCGCCATATCGGCGATCTAGTTCATTTATTTTCTCACAGCCTTTCAGGATGTCGGGATAGACGGCTTTGCCGGAAGTAAGGATCCTGTCTATACCGCAGTCAATGAGGATCTTCGTGCCTTCATCAAGGTCGCCAAGCTCATCAAATGCCTTGTGGAAAACGGCTTCTTTTCCAAAAGAGTGAATGAGCTCGCTCATCTTTTGTGTTCTGCGCATATCGATCGTTCTGTCGTAATTCAGAAAACCAAAGACGATGCCATCAGCCCTGTTTTCCAATAAGTTCTGTGCATCCTTCAGCATCACTTCATACTCTTCCTGTGTATAGCAGAAATCGCCGCCTCTAGGCCTTACCATGCAGCAGATCTTCGTGTCGATCCT
>CADCPE010000226.1 GCA_902803275.1 uncultured Erysipelotrichaceae bacterium | reverse complement strand
GGGATTCTGAAATTGTTCAAAACGATCGAAACATTGACACCTTTGCCGCCGGCATCATACATTTCCATATCGCTGCGGTTGCTGCTGCCGAGTTCTACAGAAGGAATCGTAATGTAATAGTCCAGTGAAGGATTTGTAGTACAAGTATAGATCATTCTTATTTCAACCTTTCATTACTTCCGGAACATATAAGTTATCTCTGTGTCGCGCCGAATCTGTTGATAAGTTCTTCAACGACTTTGTTATGAACATCATTGACATCTTCTGTCTTTAAGGTCTTTTCCTTATCTTCATAGACAATATTCAAGGATACGGATTTATAGCCCTTTTCAATATGTTCACCCATATAAACATCAAAGACATCCGAGCTCTTGACCAGTTTTCCACCGACTTTTCTGATCGTAGAAAGCAGATCGGCAGCTTTGATATCATCCTTCATCATTAAAGATATGTCTCTTGATACAGCCGGATACTTGGATACTACCGGTGCTTTTACTTTACCAGGATTATTGCTGGCAAGTTCATCAAGGATCATTTCTGCATAATAGATATCATTAAGCTTCCATGATTTCAGATATGTCGGATGCAGTTTGCCGAAGATACATAAAGGCCTGTTGTTCATCATCAAGACTGCAGACTGATACGGATGGAAATGAATCGTATCAAGATCATTCTCCCTTAGCTGGATTCTGCCGAGTTCAAAGCCTAAAGTGTTCAGGATCTCCATCACGATCCCCTTTACGACATAGAAATCAGCCTTAAGTTCAAGATGTTTCAGCTTCTCTTCGATCGTATTGCCCTGAAGCACGATACCAAGTCTTTCTTCTTCATTGCCTTCGCTGTAGACCTTTGATATTTCAAAAATATTAACATTGCTGTTGTAATGGTCCAGATTGTATGAAAGAGCTTCAAGAAGCGAATTCATTAAGGAAGTACGAACAAATCTCCTTGCATCTGATAACGGAGATACAAGTTCAACTGCTTTTCCTGATGGCAAAAGTGCCTCTTCAATATATTTGTCAGAGACTAGAGTATAGTTGACGGTATCATAGAAACCGTGTTTTGTGAGAATATCTCTGATAACTCTTCTGATCTTCTGAATGTTTGTGAGTTTACCCACAGTCTGAGGCATCAGAGGAAGAGTAGATCTCAGATCATCAAAATCGGTAAGTCTGACGATTTCTTCATCGATATCTTCAGGGATCACCAGGTCCATGGCACGATATGAAGGAATGGAAGTGATGAAGCAGTCCTTATCCGCTCTAACATCAAACGAGAGTCGTTTCATAACATCTGTTGCTTCATCCATCGTATATTCCTTGCCGATAAGTGAATTAAGATGTTCTAACGATTCTTTTATCTCATAAGGTTCATAATCGACTTTTCCATATTCGATCGTTTCTTCGAAATCGCTGGCATCAGCCAGTTCGATAAGAAGCTCAACGGCGCGGTCCATTGCCTTGTTCTGAGCCAATGGATCAAGACCTTTAGAGAATCTGGCTGCAGCTTCAGTCTGCAAGCCTAGTCTGTTGGCCGTTCTTCTGATCTGTGCATGATCAAATAAAGCAGCTTCAATGATAAGAGATGATGTATCATCGAGGATCTTCGTATTGTCTCCACCCATGATGCCGGCAATACCGATCGGCTTGTTTTCTGATGTGATCATCAGATCACCCTTTTCGATCTTGTATTCGACACCATCAAGAGCAGTATATGTCCCTTCATAATCATCTTTGACTGTAATTTCCTTGGCAGGATTGCTTCTAAGATCATAGAAATGCAAAGGCTGTCCTGTTTCAAGCATTACATAGTTGGAAATATCAACAAGATTGTTTATGCATTTGACGCCATTGGCTCGAAGATGCTGTTTCATCCATTCAGGAGATTCCTTTATCGTTACACTATTGACCACTTTAGCCAGGAAGTGCGGACAGTTCTTTGATAAAGAATCAAGTTTAAAAGACGATTTCTTGCCTATGTCTGCAGCATTGGCAAAATCAGGAAGCGTAACTTTACGGTCGAGTATAGCTCCCATTTCTTTAGCCATGTAGTGCATTGCAAGACAGTCAGGTCTGTTGGCATAGATAGAAACATCAAAGATAGTATCTTCATAGCCAAGTTTATTCAAAATGTCAGTCTCACCTATTTCAAAGCGATCATCAAGTTCCTCGATGCCATTGTGGCTTGGTGAATCTGCAGGAAGTATTTCTTCCTTGATTCCCAGCTCTTTAAGAGAACAGAGCATGCCGTTGGAGGTTTCACCTCTTATCACACCGGCTTTGATCTCTCCGCCAGGCAATTTGGCGCCAACTTTGGCAACAATGACCTTAAGTCCCTGTCGGCAGTTTGGAGCACCACAAACGATATCGAGAACTTCACTTCCGATATCTGTCTTCGT
>CADCPE010000225.1 GCA_902803275.1 uncultured Erysipelotrichaceae bacterium | reverse complement strand
TTACTATTTCATGGAAGAACTCTATCCGGAAGAAAAAAACCTCACCACCAGAGACGTCGCCACCAGGGCGATCTATCGGATCATGAATGACAGGGAATGTTCAGGTGATGTCTATCTGGACATGACCCATATCGATCCAAAGATCATTGAAGAAAGACTGCCGGATATGCGCGAAGAACTGCTGGATTACTTCGGCATCGATCTGTGCAAGCAGCCTTTCAGGATACAGCCGGGGATCCACTATTTCATGGGCGGTGTCTATGTGGATGAAACACACAAGACCAGCATCAGGGATCTCTATGCGGCTGGGGAATGTGCGTGCCAGTATCACGGTGCCAACAGACTTGGCGGAAACTCTCTGTTAGGGGCAATATACGGAGGCAAAGTCGCAGCAGAAAATATCGAAGATAAAGACCAGCCAGAGATCAAAGAGACGCAATACAGTCAGGATAAGTGTTCAGCGATCTTTGATGAAAAGCTCGCTTCAATACTTTGCAAGGGACTGGGCATCATCAGAAATGAAGCAGATATGAAAAAGGCTCTGGAAAGTTTAGAAGAACTTAAGAAGGAAGATCTGAACAAAGCCGAAGAAAACAAGCTGATCCTGGCTGAAGCGATGTTAAGAAGCGCTTTAGAGCGAAAAGAAAGCCGTGGCGGCCATTATCGCGAAGACTATCCTGAAACGGATGAAGCCTGCCGCAAGAGCTTTGTGGCTTCTTATGATAAAGGCGTAAGCATAAAAATGGAAGATATACCGGAAAGGAGACCTCAATGAGAATAGAGATCAAAAGAAGGAAGAGAAACAGCGAAAACTCCTATGTACAGGTCTTTGAATATGAACCGGTAAACAAGAACGAAACGATCCTGAATGTTCTGAACAATCTCAATCTGAGGGAACAGCTCAAGGACATCAATGGCGAAACCGCAGAAAAGATCGCCTTCAAACAAAGCTGCCGGCAGAAGAAGTGCGGAGCCTGTGCGATGCTTATAAACGGAAAGCCGGGACTGGCCTGCGGCAACAGGATCTCACAGTACGGCGATACGATCAGACTGGAGCCTTTAAAGAAGTTCCCGGTCGTTGAAGATCTGATCGTCGATCGCAGCATCATGGAAGAGAACCTGAAACAGATGAAGATCTATTTTGAGGACAAGGCCACTGTTACGGAAAAGCGGAACGCCCTTTCCTATGAGGCTTCAAGATGCCTGCAGTGCGGATGTTGCCTGGAGGTGTGCCCGAATTTCTCGGCTGAAAACAGCTTCACGGGAATGGCGGGAGCCATGCCGGCATCAAGGATCATAAACGAGCTGAACAAAAAGGAATTAAAGGAAGTATCGAAAGCCTACAACAGGCACGTATTTGAGGGGTGCGGCAAATCCCTTTCCTGTGTGGACATCTGTCCGGCAAACATCAGGATCGAAGACCTGCTGGTAAACTCAAATGCCGTTGCGATCTGGAAGAGGTATATCAAAGGTTAATCATGAGCAGAATAGAAAAAGACTTACTGGGAGAAGTGCTAATCGATGATGATGCCTTGTACGGCATCCAGAGTTTAAGAGCCAAGGAAAATTTCCCGATCGTCAAAAGAGGGATGGATGAACTGTTCATCGCCAATATATGCAAGGTTAAAAAAGCGGCTGCGATCGTCAACAGAGACAGCGGTGCTTTAAGCAAGGAAAAAGGCGACGCCATAATCAGGGCCTGCGACAAGGTCATTGAAGGAGGCTATTATGAGGAATTCATAGTCGACCTCCTGCAGGGCGGTGCCGGCACTTCTGCCAACATGAACGCCAACGAAGTAATCGCCAATCTGGCCATCATTGAACTGGGCGGAAGGCCGGGCGACTATAAACTGGTCCATCCGATCGACGATGTGAATATGCATCAGTCGACCAATGACGTCATCCCTACAGCGGCCAGGATCACGGTCCTGGACAAGAGCATAACGCTGCTCGAGACTCTGGAATATCTAAGGGATGCGCTGTTAGAGAAGGCGGAAGAATACAAGGATGTGAACAAGATCGGCCGTACGCAGCTGCAGGATGCGGTACCGATGAAAGCCGGTCAGGAATTCAAAAGCTATGCCTCGATGATAAACAGAGCGATCGAGAAGATCAGCGTGTCATTGATAACGATGTATCAGGTAAATATCGGTGCCACCGCGATCGGCAGCGGTATCAATACCACCAAAGCTTACCGCGAAAATATCGTAAAGGTGCTTTCGGAAGTTTGCGGAAAACAGCTGAAGGTCTTTGAGGACCTTTATGACGGAACACAGAACGCCGATGATTTTGCGAGCGTATCTTCGGAGATCAAGGTCTGTGCCCTGTCCTTGTCTAAGCTGGCCAACGATATACGTCTGCTTTCAAGCGGCCCTATGACGGGTATCAGAGAACTTGATCTGCCTGACAGACAAAGCGGCTCATCGATCATGCCAGGCAAAGT
>CADCPE010000224.1 GCA_902803275.1 uncultured Erysipelotrichaceae bacterium | reverse complement strand
TCGTTTCTTAACACGACAGCTGACAAGGCTCAATGGAACAAGACCTACGGAAACTTCGCTGACGGCAGTGCAAGGAGAATGGAACTGTTGATCACCAATCACCGTCTCACGACTCACAACATCCACGGTCTTCAGGTTGCCCTTGACTGGTTTGATCAGGCGATCGGTCTTCCTAAAAACATCGGCAGCTCCATCATCGCCAAGAACAAGGAGTACCTGGTACTTGCTTCAATGATGCTGGTGCTTGGAAGTCTTTTCCCGCTGATGGCATACCTGCTTGAACTGGATCTCTTCGCCGATGTACGACAGGATCTTCCGTCCAAGGAATCGATGCCCGGAAAGAGCGGTTTCAAAAAAGGCGCACTCATTACGATCCTGATCTCCGGTGCCACCTTCCCGTTTATGACGCAGCTTGGGCATGCGCTTCTGCCGCTGCCGGAGAAGATCTTCAGGATGACGGTCGGCAACGGGTTCCTTGGCTGGTACCTGCTTCTGATCATCGTCATGCTTATAACGTCTTTCATCAGCAGGAAACAGAATCAGAAAAAAGGAATCGAGACCGAAAAGTTTGATCTCAGGGTTTTCCTTAAATCACTGCTGCTTGCGTGTGTGATGATTGTCTACATGTACATCATCAATCTTCTCTATTACAGGATATTCGATCTTGATCTAAGATTCATCTGGCCGTTTTTCAGAGAATTCACCCTCGAGAGATTCGGACAGTTCCTGGTCTATCTGCCGGTGTTTGGACTTTTCTACTATCTTAACAACACCAAGATCATGAGAGATCTGCGCACACAGGCAACATACGAAAAAGGGTTGACTGGCTTCCTTAAAAACTGGCTGATCAATTTTGCCTTGATGGCCGGCGGTGTGCTGCTGGTGGTACTGATCGAATACATTCCGTTCTTTGCCAACATTGGACCGGGTGCCGATGTGCTGTTTGGTTCGACGTTTGGCGGACCGTTCATGTCCATCCTGATCCTTTTTGTACCGCAGGTCATGTTCTTCTCAATCCTGTGCACTTATGCATACAGGAGCACCGGTCGGGCCTATACCGGTGCCATGCTCGCGGCGATGCTGGCGTGCTGGATCGTCACCGGCGGATCATCGATGCTGTAACGGATATATGGAACTGTCACAACAAAAAAAAGACAGTTCCTTTTTAATAGAGTACAGGAACCATAATTAATATTCCCATGGAAATATTAGGTTGTTGATGCAAACCATTCTATTTGTGTTATCATTTCTGTATAAGTTTAAGGATCAGTAGTTGAAGGAAGGTTTTCAGAGAGGCAGGATACCGGTGCAACTTGCCAGCGGACTTTCAATGAATCTACCTTATGCGATGTCTTAACAGGACACGTGTACTCGCGTTAAGAGTCAAAGTTAAAGATAAGGTGGTACCGTGCTTTGCACCCTTGTTATCACCTTTTTATTTTTTTGGAGGGCACATGATAGACATTAAACTGATTAGAGAAAATCCTGAACTCGTAAAGGAAAACATCAGGAAGAAATTCCAGGATGAAAAGCTGGTGCTGGTTGATGAGGTCAAGGCACTTGACGAGGAATACCGCAGCTTACGTACCAAAGCTGATGATCTGAGAGCTCAAAGAAACACCGCTTCAAAACAGATCGGTGCACTGATGGGACAGGGCAAAAAACAGGAGGCCGAAGAAGTCAAAGCCAACGTCAAAAAGATCGGCGAAGAAATCGAAGCCTGCGAACTGAAGGAACCCGAACTTGAGGAGAAGATCAGAGAGAAGATGTTGGTGATCCCGAACATCATCGACGCATCAGTACCGATCGGCAAAGACGATTCAGAAAACGTCGAGATTGAACAGTTCGGCACCAAGAAGGAGTTCTCTTATGAGATACCTTATCATACCGACATCATGGAAAACCTGGATGGTATCGATCTTGATTCCGCCAGAAGAACATCTGGAAACGGATTCTATTATCTGACCGGCGATATCGCCAGACTTCATTCTGCGATCCTCGCCTATGCCAGAGACTATATGGTAAACAAAGGCTTCACTTATTGTATCCCGCCATTCATGATCAGATCAGAGGTTGTTACCGGCGTCATGTCTTTCAAGGAAATGGAAAACATGATGTATAAGATCGAGGGAGAAGACCTGTATCTGATCGGTACATCTGAGCACTCCATGATCGGACGCTTCATTGATACGATCAATGACGAAGCAAAACTTCCGATGACCCTAACTTCATATTCTCCTTGTTTCAGAAAAGAAGTAGGTGCCCACGGCATCGAGGAAAGAGGCGTATATCGTATCCATCAGTTTGAAAAGCAGGAAATGATCGTTATCTGCAAGCCGGAGGAATCTATGGATTGGTACAACAGGATGTGGAGATATTCGGTCGATCTGTTCCTGTCACTGGGGATCCCGGTAAGGACCCTGGAATGCTGCTCAGGTGATCTGGCCG
>CADCPE010000223.1 GCA_902803275.1 uncultured Erysipelotrichaceae bacterium | reverse complement strand
CAGGATCGCAAAGCTGCAAGCACCGATAGCCAGATAGATCGTATTGACTAACGGCGTCCATAGATTTGCCTTGGCCAGACGGGATGTAAACAGGTCGACATAGTTGGCGAATGTATGGCCACTGGCCTTGCCGGTTAGATACTGGTCGATCGTGCCCGGGTGGATCCTGATCGTATCCTGAATGATAGCTATGATCGGTGCGATCGTCGTGAAAGTGACAAGGATGCCCGTCAAGATCAGGATGATGTTCTGCGGCTTGCTGAGATAAGTCTTTATGCTGTTAATTCTGATTTTTGTTTGTTTTGACATAAATTTATACCTCTGATTAAGGAAAGTGCCTCCGTAGAAACTCTACGAAGGCACTACGTTTTAAATCAATGTTTTAGATTTAAACAACTGTTATTCTGGAGTGTACTTGTCGAGCATTTCGATCCATGAACCTACAGTGAATGCAACAGATGCACAATACTTAGGATCTTCAACGACCAGCTTGCCATTGTTGACCCACCAGTCATAGCCTCTGTCCATTGTAGTATCACAGACGACCTTTGCAGATTCGCCCTTAGAGTGATGGAATTTTTCTTCTGTAGCCTTAGCAACTTCTGGGTTAGAAGAATAGCCACCTAAGTCTTTGCCCCATGCAGAGAAACCGTCAACAGTTTCAGTCATGTAAGCGATGAATGCACATGCAGTCCATGGGAATGGTGAGTTATCTGTTACGAACAGATAGTGGCAGTAAGCGTAGCCGCCGATGCCTTCATAACCATTCTGGTATGCAGCAACTGACAGGTTGTTTACAGAAGTTTCATCTGTTTCCTCAACTGAACGAACCTTTGAGTAAACTAACAGACCGAACTGATCAACTGCAGATTTCTTGACCAGAGTATTGCAGATCGGACCATCATCTGTCTGAGCGTTGTAGCTGTTGACCCACAGTTTGATCCAAGCCAGAGCGTATTTGCCGTTTTCATCAAGACCTAATTCAGCAGCATCTTTTTCCATAGCATCTACAGTAGTCTTGAAGTAAGCCTGCTTGTCAGCTGGAAGCTTGTCATATGCATCTTTCAAGTAAGCAGCATACTGAGGAGCTGTCAGCATGTATAAGAAGTTCTTACCAACGATTTCTGAATCGATGTCCATGAACAGACCGTGTTCGCCTTCATAAACGAAGTCCCAGCAGTTTGCATACTGCTTGTCAGGATTGACGTTGTTGAATTCAAAGATCTTGTTCAATGTCTGTAATGGGAGATAACCCTGATATTCTTCAGGAGTTGTGCCATTAGCTTCTGCCCACTCTTTAGGAATGAATGTATCAAGAACGCCAGTCTGAACCATCTTAGACTCGATCTGGTTACCATCCTGGATCAGAGTCATGAAGAATGTACCTGTGTCCTTTAAGCCGTCAGCTGTCAGCTGATCGAAGATCTTGTTGTTCTTTGGCTGCTGCCAGTCGAATTCAAGAGTGTAGCTTGGGTCGATTGACTGTAAGTATTCAATGAACAGTGGAAGAGCGCTCTTGCCACGTGATGAGTTACCTACACCATAGACTTTCTTGCCATTAGACTCTTCGATGGCCTTCTTAGCCAGCTCTTCAAGAGTCATTGTCTGAGCTTCAGCAATGATCTTCTGAACTTCAGAACGATTGTCAGCTGGAGCATTTCCGCCGCCGTTATTGCCGGAAGCACATCCAACAAGGGTCATTGCCATCAAAACTGCCAGCATGACCATAAGAAGTTTTTTCATAAATAATTCCCTCTTTTCTAATTATCTTGCTGTTTTATGCAAGCGTTTACATTATATCACTATATTCTCTGTATGTTAAGTTTACAAAGATAAAAAAATCAGTTCAGGCAATCAAAAAGCAGCTCGATCGAGCTGCATTATTATTTCATATCTTTCAAAAAGGCTTTATAGGCCCGATAGGCTTCATAGATATCGGCTTTTGAAGCTGTCTCATATGGGGCGTGCATGTTCTGTACGGCAATGCCGGCATCGATGACATCCATGTTCTTGTTGGCGAGCACATAGGCGATCGTTCCGCCTCCACCCTGGTCAACTTTTCCAAGTTCTGAGAACTGGAACATGACATCATTGTCATCCATGATCTTCCTGATCTTGGCGACATATTCAGCCGGAGCATCGCTGGATCTGGATTTGCCTCCTGATCCTGTATACTTGTTGAAGGATATGCCTTTGCCAAAAAAGGCTGCATTCTTGACTTCGTTGACTGACGGGTAATTCGGATCGAAAGCTGCAGATACATCTGATGACAGCATTCTGGAGTTTTCCAGTGCGTGTCTTAAAGAAAGATCGTTGCAGTCTCCCTGAAGGTTCAAAAGTTCTGCCACACTGTTTTCAAAGAAGGCGGATTCGGCACCGGTCGATCCGATCGAACCGATCTCTTCCTTATCAGTCAGGATGCAGGCTGAAGTCCTTTCCGGTTTATCTGATTCCAGCAAAGCTCTCAAAGATGTGTAAGCACAGATGCGGTCATCATGGCCATAGCCCATGACCATCGATCTGTCCAAGCCCAGATCTCTGGCTTTGCCGGCAGGAACCAGTTCAAGTTCGGCAGAAATGAAATCATCTTCTTCGATACCATACTCCTCTTTAAGAATGTTAAGGATATTCTTCTTGACCAGATCCTTCCCTTCTTCTTTGGATCGGGCTGGGATCGAACCGGTCAGGGCATTGAGGTCCTCACCTTCAACGACCCTGCTGCCATTTTTCTCCATCTGATCTCTTGCCAGATGGATGAGCAGATCAGAGATCTCCAGAATCGGTTCATCATCATTCTCGCCAAGCTTCAGCGTTATGGTAGAACCGTCTTTCTTGCAGACGACACCATGCAAAGCTAAAGGTCTGGCGACCCATTGATATTTCTTGATACCGCCATAGTAATGCGTGTCCAGCAGGACCAGACCGTTATCTTCATATAACGGATTCTGTTTGAGGTCGATCCTCGGCGAGTCGATATGTACACCAAGGATGTTCATACCGTTTTCCAGCTTATTCTTGCCGATCACAAACAAGGCCAAGGATTTGCCACGGTTATTGAAATAGACCTTGTCTCCGGCTTTTATTTTCTTTAATTCCCTGAATTCCTTGAAACCGGCTTTTCTGGCCAGCTTAATCGTTTCATCAACAGCTTCTCTTTCCGTCTTGGCATTATCCAGAAAGACTTTATAGTCATCGGAAAAATCCATCAGCTGTTTCATTTTCTTCTTGTCGATCTTATCCCATACTGTTTTCATATTTTCTCCCTAATAAGCTTTGTAGGCTTCCTTGATTATCTTAACAAATTCTTCCCTGTCTATATCTATATATGCTTCACAATGTCTGTCTTCATATTTGTGATCGGTATATAGATCAGCTACGGTCTTGCCCATGGTGATCTCGCCCTGCGTTTCAACATAGATGCCGCATGGCTTCCCTGTAAAAAGTTCCGGATGAGCCAGATAGACTATCGGACAGGTATCATGTTCGCAAAGACCGTTGCCGCTGTGTCTTTCCTGTATCGCATAGATGAGCTTATTGGAACTTTCAAAGAATCTGGAAGCCTTGTTGTTGTAGTTCACGATCTCAGCGATATCATCATCAGTCAAATATGCTTTCAAAGTAACATCCAGGCCAAACATCTTGATCTTGATCCCGGATTTAAAGACACATTGAGCGCCATGAGGATCTTCATAGATATTGAATTCGGCGCAAGGTGTGATGTTTCCGCCTTCAATAGCTCCGCCCATGATGCACAGACTCTTCACGTAGTTTACAAAATCAGGATGCTTGATTATCGTTGTGGCGATATTGGTCAATGGACCTACAGCCACTACTGTAAGTTCGCCATTTAATTCTCTCGCTTTTTCATACAAGGCATCGAAAGCGTTCTTTTCTTCAACTGCAGCTTTCGATGGATCGATGATCGCATCACCAAGGCCGTTTTCACCATGGACATGGGGTGCGATATGAAGTTCCTTTATCAGAGGCTTGTCAGCCCCTTTGTATACCTTGATATCTTCCCTGCCGGCCAGGGACAATACATCTCTGGCATTTCTGAAGGCATTCTCCAGCGTGGTATTTCCTGCTACTGCCGAAACTCCTTTTATATCAAGCTGCTCCAATGATGCCGCCGTGATAAGCGCCACGGCATCATCGACACCGGTATCAGTATCTATCCAGACAGGTATTTTGTTCATAGATTGACCTCCCAGCCTTCGAATTTTGCACAGGCTTCATATAGATATTCAACGAATTTTTCTCTGTTCAGATCAACGACACAGCGGCAGTTTGGTTTTTTGCCAAGCCTGCCACGATAATCAGCTATCGTTGCCCCTCTGGTGTATTCGCCCTTGAGTTCGATATCCACATAGTAGTCTCTGATATCGAAGATCTCCGGATGGATCAAAGACATGACGGCACACGGATCGTGTAGTGTCGCCCCTTTCCAGCCAAGTGAGCTCACATGGATGAAGAAGAAATCCAGCCACTCGGCAACGATCCTGGCAACCGGATTGTTCAGTTTTCTGATCCTTTCCCAGTCTTCAGGATAGACCAGCGCCTTTTCCGTGACGTCCAGGCCGCACATCTGCAAAGGCAATCCTGAATGGTACACTGTATAGGCAGCTTCAGGATCGACCAGGATGTTGAATTCGGCACCCGTAGTCCAGTTGCCGTTTCTTAAACCTCCGCCCATCGTCGAGATAAGTTCGATCTTTTCCTTGAGTTCCGGATGAGCTAAGAGCAAAGCTGCAACATTGGTCTGAGCTCCAGTCGTTATGATCGTGACCTTCTGATCTGATTCCTTTAAGACCTTGGCCATCATTTCAATAGCTGATAGACTGCTTAATTCATGATCAGGTTCAGGAAGTTTAGGTCCGTCGAGCCCTGTTTCGCCATGAAAATTCGGAGCGATTATCAGGTCACCGCATATAGGCCTGTTTCTTCCTTTGGCTACTTCGATATCCAGTTTCAGCAAGGCAGCGATCCTTCTGGCATTGTAGGTGACCTTCTCCAGCGTCTGATTTCCGGCCACCGTCGTGATAGCTTTGATATCAAAATCATCAACAGTAGAAGCCAGGACCCAGGCGATCGCGTCATCATGACCGGGATCACCGTCAAGAATTACGGGTCTTTTCTTAAGTTCACTCATATTTATCTCTTTCCTTCAATTTCTCTTTTATTCTAGCACAGTGAAATTGCTTTATAATTTAGATGAGGATGGTAGCTAAGATATGAAATACAATTTTCCGAAAGTAGATCTGCATTTGCATCTTGACGGTTCCTTCAGACCGGAAACAGTCTGGGAACTGGTTGAAAAACAGGGCGTAGAAATGCCTGCCGATACCCTGCAGGGTTACAAGGATTGGATGGAAAAGTGTTCAAATTCCGACAGTGTCAACGAATACCTGAAGATGTTCGATGCACCGCTGCAGGTAATGCAGGACAAGGATTCGATCAGACGCATCACTGAAGAACTGATCGAAGATCTGCATAATCAGGGTCTGGCCTATGCTGAAATAAGATTTGCCCCGCAGCTTCATACCGATAAGGGTTTAAGCCAGAAAGAGGCGATCGAAGCTGTTCTGGAAGGAAGAAGAAACGCCCTGAATAGATATCCGGATATCATGATCGGCATCATCTGCTGCATGATGTGCGTCGGAACAGAGAAAGTCAACTGGGATAAGAATATGGAGACAGCTTCCATTGCCCATGAATATATGAATGATGGCGTCGTCTGTGTGGATCTGGCCGGTGCTGAAGGCATTGTACCGTTAAGCAACTTTGCGCCTTTGTTCAAGAAAGCTCAGGAAACCGGCATTCCATGCATCTGCCACGCAGGTGACTCGCAGGACTGGCGTACCGTCAAGGATGCGATCGAAATGGGAGCCAGAAGGATCGGACATGGCCACCATGTATACGAAAATCCTGAACTCTCAAGATACTGTGCCGACCACGAGATCGCTTTAGAGATCTGTCCTACTTCAAATGTCCAATGCAAGACCAGAGAAAGCTATGGCATGCATCCGGCTTATAACCTCTATGCCCTGGGTGTTCCGATCACGATCAACACCGACAATATGACCATGGCCAGAGTAAATCTTGAAGATGAATATGATCACTGCATCAATGAAATGGGCTTTGAATATGAAGATCTCATCCTGATGAACATCAACTCCATCAAGTATTCATTCCTGCCTGAACAGGACAAGAAAAGGATCATCGCCGAACTGGAGAACTGTCTGGACACTCTGATCTGACAATAATGAAAAACTGAATATGCATAGTATAAGAGACATCAGCGATGTCTCTTTATTTCAGTGTTTCCTTATATACTCTTAATACATTCCTGTAGAAGATCTTTTCCAGCTCATCTTGACTGAAATACGCTTTGAGTGCCTCATAGAGTTTCTGAACTCCCGATGCATCTTTGATCTCCAGCTTATTGCCGATACCGTCAAAGTCTGAACCAAGACCGATACAATCGATACCGCCGACATCGACGATGTAACGGATATGTCTGACCATATTATCGATCATGGTTATCTCTTCGTTGAGATCTTCGATAAAGGCTGAACAGTAGTTGAGTCCTGTTACCCCGCCTTTGTCCGCCAGCTTTCTGATCATGCCGTCACTGAGATTTCTGGCGACAGGACAGACTGCACGGGCATTGGAATGTGAAGCGACAAAAGGTTTGGTTGAATACTTCAGCACATCATAGAATCCTGCATCCGAGAGATGGGAAACATCAACGATGATGCCCAGTTCTTCCATCTTTCTTACATACTCTATGCCAAAAGGCGTCAAACCGTCTTTTTCATTGATCGTATGCAGCTTATCATGGTCCCTGTCTTTCTCATAGATGAAGTTGGGATGACCGATACCGTTAGGATAGTTCCATGTCAGAGTGATCATCCTGACGCCTCTGTCATAGTAGTAGTCAAGATTGCTTAGATCATCGTCAATGACGCTGCCTTCTTCAAGAGTAAGCACGGCACTGATCTTTTTGTTTTCATCATTTCTGAGGATATCTTCATATGTATATGCCGGAGCGATCAGATCCTTGTTTTCTTCAAGCTGCTTGTAATAATAATCGATAGCAGCCCTGGTGAAGGATGAATCTTGCTTTGCGATATCGGTAAAAACGGCGAAGTTCTGCATCAGACATTCGCCCTTGCGCATTTTATTCAGATCTATATGTAGATCATTTTCTCTTAGTGAACCGTTGCTTCTGTAAAGAGCAGTAATGGTATCACAGTGCATATCTGCGTATTTCATAGTTCTTCGATACCTGGTATGGACTGTGCAGCTCCTTTGCCCTGAACAGTGATGCTGGAAGCTTTGGCCGCCAGGTCAAGAGCTTTCCCTATATCCTTGTCCTTAAGATAGGAAGCCAGGAAAAAGCCGGTAAAGGTATCGCCGGCTGCCGTCGTATCGATAGCCTCAACTTTGTAGGCATCCTGATGGACAAGCAGATCATCGCAAATAAAATATGAACCGCTTTCTCCTACAGTCATAACGATCTTTTTGCCGGGATACTTATCCTTAAGACATGCAATGATTTCTTCATAATTCTTGCTTTCGCTTCCGGCAAGCCCGGCACCTTCGATCTCGTTGACGATGAAGATATCAATCTTGTTTAAAGGATAAGTAAATACTTTCTCATTCATCGGAGCAGTATTGAATACTATCAGCAGCCCCTTTTCACTGGCCTTATCTATCAGATACGCAAGATTGGATATTTCATTCTGAATCAGAAGGACATCACCCTTTTCAAAATGCGTCAGCACTTCATCAATCTGTCTTTCATCAATCGCCTGGTTGGCACCGCCATGAAGGATGATGCAGTTCTGGCCCTTGCATACTTCAATGATCGCATGGCCGGTCGCAAGTGAATCATCTTTCAAAAGATAATCGGTATTTACACCGTACTTATTCAGATAGTCAATGAAATCCTGGCCGTCATTTCCCACTCTGCCGGCATGATAGACTTCCATTCCGGCTTTAGCCAAAGCAATCGACTGATTAAGTCCCTTACCGCCAAAACCTCTGGCATAAGCCAGAGATGATTGGGTTTCCTTTGGTTCAACAAAATGATCCATCTCATAGACGTGATCGTAGTTGAGTGATCCGAAACTGAGAATCTTCATTTAGACACCTAAGGTTGCTTCAAGAGCGACTCTCATCATGTCGACGAGTTTCAGCTGTCTTTCTTCGGAAGTCGTTTCCTTGTGCGTGATGATATTATCGGAAACGGTCAGGATACATGCAGCTTCCTTGCCCAGGTTCTTGGCCGTAGCAAACAGGCCGAATGATTCCATTTCCGCACAGACCAGATCGTAATCGATGGCCTTCTGCAAAGAACCGGCCAGCTGGCTTTCATCATAATAGAAGACATCACTTGACCAGACCTTGCCTTCGATCAGCTTGATGCCAAGTTTTTCAGAAGCTTTTTTGAGTTCCGCATTGAGCTTTGCGCTCGGATACTGGAATTCGCTGTCATCACCATAAGCCACCTTGGCGAATGATGAATCAGAATATGCAGCTGTTGCCAGGATCGTTGAGTAGATATCGATATCTTCCTTGTATGTACCGGTTGAACCGATCCTGACGATCTTGTCGACACCATAGAACTTGTAAAGTTCATAGGCATAAAGGCTTATAGATGGGATTCCCATTCCTGAGCCCATTACGGATACACGCTTGCCATTGTATGTACCGGTAAAACCGAACATGTTTCTGACACTGTTGAACTGTTCAACGTCCAGCAGGAATTTGTCGGCAATGAATTTGGCACGCAAAGGATCGCCCGGCATAAGGACGATATTCGCGATATCACCTACATTAGCTTTATTATGAGCAGTTGCCATAAAAATTATCCTCCATAATTGTTTTCTCTATTTAGATTATAACAAAAAGGACTACAGGAGTCCCTTATGTCTATCGATCAGATACTGATATCTATCAAGAACAAGATCGATTATCTCATCCCATGACTGCGGGATCGTGTTTTTCGCAGTCTGACCGATCTGTTCCAGGTTTTCATTGTTCAAGGCATTCTTGATGACCTTAAAGAGATCTTCACTGTCATCTTTGCAGGTAAAGCCGTTAACTCCATTTTCTATGATCTCAGCGGAACTTGAACCTTCAACGACGATGCTTGGCGTTCCGGCATTAGCCGCTTCCCTGACGACCATCGGTGCATTGTCATACAGCGACGGGAAAACAAAGAGTTTTGCCAAAGCATAGAGTCCTGAAAGCAGATCTTCCTTAAGGATATGCCCTACATAATGCGATTCTTCTTCTATGCCCAGCTGTTTGATCCTGGTGGCTATCTCTGCTTCGTGCGGACCTTTGCCGGCTAAAACCAGATTGAATCTGACTCCGTCCTTCTTCAACAAGGCACATGATTCAAGAACTCTTTCGATATTCTTCTTCCAGTTCTGCTGTCCGACAAAAAGCAGGATCGGATCATCATTCAAGCCAAAGTGCTCTTTGGCCTTCTTTGCCCAGGAAGGATCAAGTTCCTTGATCATCATGCCGTTAGGCATGACTTCAACATTTCCCTTATAGCCATAGGAAACAAGGGTCTCAGCTGAATTCTCCGATACAGCCCATACTTCATCGCAGTGATTATAGAAATTGACGACCATGTCCGTTCCGATCGTAGCGATCGTCTTGGAACCGGTCATCTGCAGAAAATCATCATAGTATTTGGAATGAAAGGTCCCAACAATCGGGATCTTGCGGTCTTTGGCATACTTTATGCCTTCATGGCCGGCAATAAACGGCGTATGGACATGAACGATCTCGAAATCCGTCATATCCATTCGGGCATTGAAATGCAAGTCAAACGGTGGAAGTCCCGCATCATAGGAAGACATGATCGGAACTTTCTTGGCATAATAGTCAATGATCTCAAACGGAAACTTTCCGCGGTAGCCGAATTTGTCCAAAGGTGCTACGATCGTGCATTCGTGGCCTTTATTGGCGATCGTCTCGCAATAGTTATACACGACCCGACCAACACCGTCGATGATCGGTAAAAAAGAATCTGAGAATTGTCCGATTTTCATAAGCTTATCCAATACCTCTCCAAATACTTTTCTTCAGGCGGATAGAGTATCTCGTTTTCAAATACACCGCCGTTATTCATTATAACTTTTCTGGAGCCTTCATTCTCCTTTAAACAGGTTATCAGAACCCTTTTAAGCGCAAATTTTTCCCTGCACAGAACCAGACAGTCCCTCAGCATGGCAGTACCAATGCCTTCCTTTCTGTGATCCGGTCTTACCGAATATCCGATATGACCGCCGAACTTCTTCAGATAAGGATGAGACAGAGCTTCAGGTCTGATATTGACCATGCCTATCACGTCATTGCCATCAGCATAGACATATTCAAAACCCAGAGAATATCCGGGTGGAAGTGTCGCCTTGTCTTCAAAGAGCCTGCAGTTGAGATCCCACTTTTCGATATCCTCATAGCGATCAAGACTGCTGCAGCCGTCCATGTGATCACCGCATTTCAGAAACTGTTCGCGGTACTCCTTTATGGACTGATACATAGATGGTTTTACTGTGCTTAATATATACATACATCTTTATTATATACCTTGATAAAAACACTCGTTTAAGATAAAATAAATTAGCGCATAGGGGAGTAGTATAGCGGTAGTATACCGGTCTCCAAAACCGTTGGTGTGGGTTCAACCCCTACCTCCCCTGCCATTATGAAATGAAAACCTGATGCATCGATGTCAGGTTTTTT
>CADCPE010000222.1 GCA_902803275.1 uncultured Erysipelotrichaceae bacterium | reverse complement strand
GGCATCTGCAAGGCAAAGGCGCAGAAGTTGTACAGGAGAAAGGCTTCATAGCGCTCAGAGAAACTGTGATATAAGGAAAAGGCGCAGATAAAATCGATGCCCATATGGCATAGCGATAATAACAGTGTAAGCTTGTAATTCTTCAGTTTTTCCATTCTTTTTTATTATCTCTTATTTCCAGGAAAATAAAAATGGCTGTAAAGCCACTTTCATGTACGGTTTAGTTGTAGTAATCGAGCACATCAGCCGCATAGGCTCTGGCTTCTTCCTCGGTATCAAAGAGTCCGATGAAGACATAGTCGGCCATGGCGCCTGTCAGAGCTTCCTCGACCGGTCCTTCCTGAATGATGACATCACGGTATTTTTCTCTTACTTCATCATAGGACAGTTTGAAGTTCAATCCATATCTTCTTGAAGCAAAGCAGCAGACCTTCTGATAGTCCTTCTGTTTATCTGTGCGATCAAAGACGATCATGTCAGCCCAGATCTTGTAGACATCAGTGCCATTGGCCCAGTTCTTCATTGTCGGAGCGATACCGCCGCTAGGACGCATGTTTACTTCCAGAGCTACGATGTCACCTTTCTTGCCGATATGCTGATCTGCCTTGAGACGGAAGAACTCGAAGTGGATCATTCTGCTTTTTACCCCAAAGGCTTTGACCGTTCTTCTTCCTGCCTCGAGCAGATCATCAGGCAGGATGCTTCTTTCATAGAAACATGAGTTCAGATTCAGACTTACGGTGTCCATGAGACTGGTGACTGTAACATTGCCGCTTTCAAAGAGTGCCTCGCCCTTGGAATTGATGATCGCATCATAGGTCTGAACTTCGCCACTGATGAATTCTTCCATAATGTACTGCACATCCGGCTTGTTTTCAAAGAAACGCTTCAGGCCTTCCTCTTCCTTGATCTTGAATGTATCGTTGGCGCCGACGCCATTGTCCGGTTTTACCACGACCGGATATCCGACTTCCCTGATGAACTTGAGACAGTTTTCATAGTTGTCAACGATATGATATCTGGCAACAGGGATCCCGGCCTTGAGGTAGTTCTCCTTCATCTTTGATTTGTATTTGACCGCCTCCATATCTTCAATATGGAAACCGGTATTGATGTTGAAGTCGTTTCTCAATTTCGCATCTCTTTCAAGCCAGTACTCGTTGTTTGTCTCGAGCCAGTCGATCTTTCCATATCTGTAGGCAAAATAAGCGACGGCCCTGTAAACTTCATCATAGTTCTCCAGAGAAGAGACTTTGTAGTATTCATTTAATGAACCTTTGAGTTCATCAGTAAGATAGTCATAATCCGCATCGCCGATACCCAGCACATTCATGCCGTTTTCTTTAAGATGGTGACAGAAATTCCAGTGATTGGCCGGAAAGTTCGGTGATATATAAATAAAGTTACCCATAATATCATTCTCCTAACAGATAAGGCAGGAAGTAAGGAACCTGCTTGTACCACCAAGGCCAGTCATGATTGACATCGTAGCCCCAGTAATCGACCCAGATGTTTATTCCTAAAGCGTGGAAACGCTCATCGAGATATCTTGTGCTCCATGGTTCTTCCCAGGCACCCTGGCCGACACAGACGACAGCTTTATTGTTGTTGTAGCGTTCAATGAACGGATGATCGGCAGGCATGTTGGTCATGTAGTCGGTAATGGAATTCTGATAGACGACTTCATCCATGTAGTCCCCTAAGAAGAAAGAGGCATTATAGACTCCGCTTAAAGCCAGACAGCGGTCAAACAGATCCGGGAATCTCAGATAGAGGTTCAAGGCGTGCGTCGCACCCATTGAACAGCCGAAAGTCATGATGCCGGGATAGCCTTCCCAGTTGTTTTTCTCGTTGACGTATTCTCTGATGAACGGCACTACTTCTCTGGTGATATAGTTGATCCATTCTTCATGATGTCTGATCCTGTAATACGGATCACCGTTCTTATCGGACCAGGTCTCCGCATCGATCGTATCGATCGCAAAGACGATGCACTTGCCGTCATCGATCCAAGGCGCAAAGGTATCCGTCAGATGAAAATTCTCAAAGTCGAAGAATCTTCCATCCTGGCAGGGAATGAACAGGATCGGTCTGCCATGATGGCCGTATACCTTGATCGGCATGTTGCGGTTGAGATTATAACTGTAATAATCGTAATAATTTGTTTCCATATTCATTCGCTCCTATAATCGATAGAACAGCGTCTCCATAAGAAATGGTAGCTGTTTTTCCCACGATTCCTCGTTGTGGTTTCCTCCGGGAACGATCCTGCTGTTGAGCAGTACTTTCTTCTTCAGCAGAAGTTCTGTAGCTTTCGCAAAGTCCTCTCTGGCACTTCCCCACTTGATCTCGTTTTCACCATAGTCCATATACAGTACCGTATTCTTTCTGAACCTGCTGTTTTCGATCATCTTCATCACCTTATCCGGTGAGAAAGAAAGCGAAGGAGACAAGGCTGCACCTCTGGAGAAGACATCATTGTATTCACATAAGGCATAAAGGGTCATGAGACCGCCCATTGAGCTGCCGGAAATAAAGGTATAGCGTCTTTCCGGTCTGCTCGGATAGTTATCATCGATATATGGCTTGAGTTCCTTGGTGAACCAGTCCATCGTCTTCTTGCCCCTGCCTTTGATCTTGCCGAATTCGGGATCGGAAAAATCAAACGGCGAATACTCAGACAGTCTTCCGCCATAGCGGTATTTTTCAGAGTGGTGGTTGCATTCGACGCCGACGACCATCAAAGGTATGTCGTTGTACAGTAGATAATCATATAGGCCCCAGCTCTTGCCATAGGTGGCTTCTTCATCAAAGAAGATATTATGGCCATCAAACATATATAAGACCGGGAAGCGGTTTCCTTCATCCGGTACATAAACATATACTTTTCTTTTTTCTTTTCCCGTCAATTGCGGAATGTCTGTCTCGAAGATATCTATCATGGTTTCAGTTCCTAACTATTCTATTTTACACTAATAAAAAAGATGTGACCTACTAAATCACATCTTCATAGAATACCAGTCTGTTTTTTTCTTCCTTTGCCCGATACAGGGCAATATCGGCTTCCTTGTATATCCTGTCAATATCCAGTTGGTCACTGGAGAAGGTTGCACCCAGGGAGATCTTTATCTCCGGAGTTTTTTCATCCTTCTGCAGCAGATCGTTCCTGATCTTCTCCATCTTGGATTCGATGACATCGATATTGTCTTTTCTGGCTCCCTGAAGGACGATCGCAAATTCATCACCGCCCAGACGGAATACAAGATCTTCACTTCGCACATTGGAAAGAAGCACGCGGGAGATCTTCTGCAGGACTCTGTCTCCCATATCATGGCCAAACGTATCATTGAATCCTTTGAAATCATCCACATCCAGAAGGATGAAACAGAAGTCGTAATCTTCAAGTCCATTCAAATGGAAATTATAGGCGTTGCGGTTAAGAAGGCCGGTCAGAGAATCATGGCTTGCTTCATAGCTGAGTTTCTCCTTGTCTTTTTCGACTCTTTCATACATGCGGTTATAGGCATCGGCCATGATCCGGACTTCTTCAAGGCCTTTGACTTCAAGCAATTCGCCCTGATCGATATGACGTGTATTCCTGATCAGCGGTCTGACGATAAAGATCCAGAAAGTCACAACATCCAGAATGACCAGAACCAGAGAGAGCGTCACTTCGATGCGCTGTCTGTTCTGCAGGTTCGTGATGATCCTGTAGTTTTCTTCCCTTGATCTGGTAGTTATTTCAGTAAGTTCCTTTAAACAGAAATCTATCTCCCTTACAAAGCTGCTGCGGATCTTCTGATATTCATCATTGAGCAGAAGATCATTTGCCTTGGATATCTTTTCAGCATCGGTGAGTCTCTTTTCTTCATCTGCAAGTTCAGGCAGATCAAGTATGCCGGAATATTCACTTTCGTTGATCCCGTATCCTGACATGGCCAGTTTAAGTGAATGCATCTCCAGCTTGATCATTTCATCGATCCGTTCCATCGCACTTAAAAGATGCGTATAGGATGCGGTATTGTTAAGCTTCTGAGTCGTCTCCTCAAACGTCTTGCTTCTGGCCTCGTTGTCCTTGAGGTTGCTTATATAGTCATCCAGAAATTCCTTGTTTCCGGTCGAAACGAAACTTCTGATTCTTTCGATCATGGAATCGGAATCGCTCTTGGTAGCCAGCAGAGCCAGCTCACCGTCAATATAGACATTAGTGGATTCCTGGGTCTTATTGCTGGCTTCCATGACATTATGAATGGAAAACTGCAGGATAAAAGCCATGATGCACGCAACTATGATCATGATGATGCCGAATGTCCTTATACTGATGGCTTTGTATTTTCTGTTTCCTTTTTCTTCCATTTCCAACTACTATTTTAACTCAAAGCGACGCGGACGTTTTCTTCAGCGGCTTCAAGTTTTGCTCTGGCTTCCTCAGCCGAAACATTCAGAAGGACCATGACGATCGCATCTTTACAGCTGTTGCCGGTCTCCTGAAGCGCCTTGTGAGCTGTATCATGGTCACAGCCCGTTGCCTCCATGACGATCCTGTGGCATCTTTCCACGAGCTTCTCGTTGGTGGCTCTGACATCGACCATGAGATTGCCGAAGACTTTATTTGATTTGATCATCGTGACAGTCGAGATCATGTTCAGCACGATCTTCTGGCAGGTTCCTGATTTGAGTCTTGTAGAACCGGTAAGGATCTCCGGACCGGCACTGAGCTCGATCGGATAATCGCAGTGTTTGGCGATCTCTGTGTTGAAGTTGCAGCAGACGCAACCGCTCTTGCAGCCGATCGATCTTGCATAATCAAGTCCGCCTATGACATAAGGGGTTCTGCCGCTGGCCGCAATGCCGATGACAAAATCCTTTTCATTCAGATCAAGACCTTTCAGGTCGTTCACGCAGAGTTCCTTGGAATCTTCAGCGCCTTCCACAGCTTTGACGAATGCCATATCACCGCCGGCAATCAGTCCGATGAAACGTTCCGAGTTGAAAGTTGGAACTACCTCGACCGCATCCATCAGTCCCATCCTTCCGGATGTTCCGGCACCGAGATAAATGATCCTGCCGCCGTTTTTATAGGCCTTGATCGTCTCGTTGATCAACGCTTCGATCTGCGGGATGGCATCCTTGATTGCTGCCACGACATTGAGATCTTCTTCGTTCATGATCCCCAGGATCTGTTTAACGCTCAACAGATCGATCTCTTTAGTTTTTTCATTTCTTGTTTCCGTTACGATACCATTCAGATTTACCATTTCATTTCACCTCGAATAACTTTCCGTCAATATATGTAGCCTTGTTGTTGAAACGCTTGTCAAATACTGCTATATCAGCTTTGTAGTTTTCCTTGATCAGACCGCGGTCGTTTATTCCCAGCATCCTCATCGGATTGATCGTGGCGCCGTTCATGGCTGTTACCGGATCGATCTTTGCCTCGTTGATCGCAAAATCAAGGATGTGATTAAGTTTGTGACATGAACCGGCCAGAGTATTCGTGCCGGTTATATAGCCTACCCCTTCCTTGGTTATCGTGGTCGTACGGTTCTTCTTGCTGAAGTGGTATACACCAGGCTTGAGGCCTTTGATATTGACTGAATCAGTGATCAGTATGAGCTTGTCCTTGCCTTTGGTCTTGGCCAGAACATTGGCCGCATACTTGTTGACATGGATGCCATCGCAGATGCATTCGGTATAGCAGTGATCGAAATACATCGCTGCGCCGACGACACCGGGTTCACGATGGTGCAGCCCCTTCATGCCATTATAGGTATGGGTGAAGGAAGTGGCCCCGTGCTTTATCGCTTCGGCACAGATATCGAATGTCGCTCCGGTATGTCCCAAAGCGACTTTCATGCCTTTGGATACGCAATAGTCGATGACGCTGTAATCGCCTTCCAGCATCTCCGGCGCGATCATGACATAGATCAGGTGATTGTTGCATGCGTCATTGAATTCATCGATGACATTTTTGTCAGGAATGATCTGATAATCCAGATTCTGTGCTCCTCTTTCCTTGCCGGAGCAGATGAACGGGCCTTCCTCATAGACGCCCAGGATATGCGTACCGGTTTTATTGTCCTTATCAATGAAATCGCCGATATTCTTCAAGGCTTTCAACAGGCCTTCCTTAGGGAAGGAAGAAATAGTTGCCAGGGTAGAAGTGACTCCTTCGCTTGGCAGATAGTTCGTCCATTCCTTCAGCCATTTTCTGGTGGCGGTATTTGATTCAAGACCGTTATATCCGTGGTTGTGGACATCGATCAGTCCCGGCATGACGATCAGATCCCTGTAGTCTACATCAGCCTTGAACAGACCATAGGGATATACACCGACGATCCTGTCTTTTCTGATCTCGATCTGCCTTGGCTGAAGTTTTTCTTCAAAATAGACATTTTTGCTTTGAATGATCATGACTGTTTTCTCCTTGATTAGATCAGTTATATATTGCAGTTATTCTGTTTCCTGCCTGATGCCGACAACGATATGCTGCCTGTCGTTATTGCGTGTCCTGACTGTCTGCAGGCGGTGCGGTACGATCTTGTCACCTATCTTCATGTTGAACAGCAAAGAAAGATCTTCCTCGCTGCTCAGATATTTCTGCAGGTTTTCCTTGCTTAAAGCTTCCTTTAATCTTTCTGTATCTTCTATGCAGACATCTTTGAGAAGTTTCTCCCGCTCCGCAAAGAAACTGTCACCGCCTGCCGATATCTCCAGTTCCAGATTCGGTCCGGAATAGAATCTGAGATAGTAATCAGTTACGGTATCGATGTAGTAGATGTTTTCAAAATCACCGGTCAACGCTTTGGTGATATTGATATATGATTTGTTTCTGTCGTTCTTGAATTCGGAATTCTGATCGCGTCTTTCGATCAGGAAGCGGTCAAATTCTTCTGGCGGTACAGGTTTAGAGAAGTAGTAGCCCTGAACAAGGTCACAGCCCAAAGCCTTGAGCGTTGTCATCTGTTCGATAGTCTCGACTCCTTCGGCAACGACCGGTACATGGAGGTAATCGGCAATATCGATGATCAGTTCGATCATGCGGACATCTTTGTTTTCACCGAAAGCGTTTCTGATAAAGGTCATATCCAGTTTCAGAGCATCGATCGGCAGCTGTGAGAGCATGCCAAGTGATGAGTAGCCTGTTCCGAAGTCATCCATTTCGATCCTGAATCCCATACCCATGCCTCTTAATTCCTTGGCTGTTGAGATTACCTGTTCGGAATCGCCGGTATAAGCGGATTCCGTGATCTCCAGAATGATGTCATCAGGATTCAGATCATATTTACTCAGGATAGACAGGAAGATATCTTTGAGGTTCGGCATCAGCATGTCGATACGGGAAACATTGACCGAAACCGGAACGGAGAAGTTGTGCTGTTTCTTCCAGATGCTGATCCTTTCGGCCACCTTTTCCCAGACATAGATATCCAGTTCATAGATACGGCCGCTTTCTTCCAACAGTGGAATAAAGACACCAGGCGCGATCATGCCCAGTTCAGGATGCTTCCAGCGCACCAGAGCTTCGGCTGAAGCCAGGATCGGCTTTTCCGGACGGATATCGAATTTAGGCTGGAAAAAGACCAGGAAGTCGTTGTTTTCGACCGATGTATGGAATTCCTCCAGCAGTCTTTCCTTGTATAATGCCGATTCATGCAGCTGCTTATCATAGAAGCCGATGTGATGCATCGTATTCTTGATGCTGTCAGCCGCCATCTTGGCTCTGTCAAAACGCCTTCCGAAATCCAGATTCTTGTCGGCATTGCTGTAGATGCCCATGCGCAGATTGATACGGCTGCTTAATTCCTCATCTTCCAGCAGATTGTTTGAAAGTTCATCAAAACATTTCTCATAGTCATCACGATGCGGACAGTAGATCAGGAAGGTATCAGAACCTCTTCTTCCACCGACGCCGCCGACTTTTCTTGCCAGCTGTCTGATCCTTGTACCCAGTTGCTGCAGACATAAGTCGCCGAACTGTTTGCCGTATCTTTCATTGACCATATGGAAACGGTTGATATCTATGACGACCGCATCCATGTTCATATCTGCATAGTGGCGGTCATACATATTCGCATAGCGATCGAAATATTCGATATTGTAAAGCTTTGTCAAAGGATCTCTTTCCGTCTGTTCGATCGTGTCACGGTTTTCAAAGATCTCAATACACCTGTCGACTCGGGCCTTGATTATTTCAGGCTGCGGATAAGGTTTAGGAATGAAGTCCTGAGCGCCAATGCGCAGACATTCTACTTCGGATTTCTGATCGGCAGTCAGAACGATTACCGGGATCTTCTTAAGATCGGCATCATCCTTCATATCCTTGAGCACTTCCAGACCGCTCATTTTCGGCAGCATCAGATCAAGAAGTACAAGTGTCAGTTCATCCTTGTTTTCCTTGGCGATCCTTAAAGCTTCCACACCGTCATCGGCAAACATGAGATCATATTCTTCTTCAAGGATATTGCCAAGCAATGCCTGGTTGATCGGTTCATCTTCAACGATGAGAATCTGTCTTCTCAGCTCAAGAACTGAAACGTTTTCCTGAACTTCTTCCTCCGGATTTTCATCTCTGGTTATGGAACCAAGTCCCTTCAAAAGCTGCTTCTCGGCATACATCAGCTGATCAGCCCGCTGGAAGACGTCGTGGAAAGAGAAATCTTCGTCTGGTTTGTATTC
>CADCPE010000221.1 GCA_902803275.1 uncultured Erysipelotrichaceae bacterium | reverse complement strand
GGGCTCACGACATCGACGATATTCTCATCGACACCGAACTCTTCCCTGCAGACTTTCATCGTTGTCGGCAAGGTCGCGGCACTGGAACAGGTCGTAAGTGAGACCATCCAAACCTTGTATACTTTCCTAAGATATTCTGCAGGTCTGATCCCCGCAAAGATCCATACCGGCACGATCATGACGAAGATGATCGTGACCAGTCCGCCCAGATAGGCCATGGCAATATATCTTAAGCCCACGCCGATTATTACCGTTCCGTAGTTTGCGACCGTATTGCCGATCAGCGAGAACACCGCCAAAGGCGTCAGATACATGATGTATTCCAGGATCTTGAAGAAAGCATCCTTTAGGATCGTGATGCCTTTTATAAGCTTGTCGCCATCCTTGATCCTATAGGCAGCGATACCCAGGATATAGGCAAACATGATGATCGCAAACAGTTTGGTCTCAAGGAAGATCGAAACGATATTGCTGGGAAAAAGATTGACGATGATCTCCTGGATACTGAGGTTTTGCGTCGTTCCCGACCATTCAGTCGAAGGAAAGACAAAGCCTCTTGCCGGATCGATCACCATCACCAGCAGTGACATCAGGATGAATGTGGCCAGAAACATCAGAACATATACCGATACGGCTCTTAAAATTATCCGGTCCTTTCTTCCCTGCGAAGAATAGATCGTTGAAACGATGCTGGTGAAGACGATCGGACCGATCAGAAATTTCAGGAGATTGATGTAGATCGTGCCGATAAAAGAAAGCTGTTCTACCAGAGGCTTCAGAAAAAGACCGGCCAGTATGCCGGCAGCCAAGGCAACAAGTGTATATGTGCTGAGATTCTTTTTCATAATTACAGCTGTGACTTCAGATAGGCAAACAGGAAGTTGTTTATCTCCCCGTTCATGACCTTGTCCACATTTCCCTCCTCATAGTTAGTGCGGTGATCTTTGACCAGCGTATAAGGACAGAAGACATATGAACGGATCTGTGATCCCCATTCGATCTTTCTTTGTTCGCCTTTTAAGGCACGCTTTTCATTTTCTCTGTCTTCAATGGCCTTCTGATAGAGTTTGGCCTTAAGTATTGAAAGACATTTCTCCCTGTTCAGGATCTGTGACCTTTCCGATTGCGAGAAGGCCATCAGGCCGGTAGGAATATGTTTCATCCTTACGGCAGAGTCGGTCTTGTTTATGTGCTGACCACCGGCACCGGAAGAGCGCATCGTATCGACTTCAAGATCTTCAGGTCTGATCTCGATATCGATCTCGTTGTTGAATTCCGGAAGCACTTCGACTGAAGCAAAAGAGGTATGTCTTCTGCTTGAAGCATCAAACGGTGAAATGCGCACAAGACGGTGAACGCCTGATTCACCCTTGAGATAGCCGTAGGCCTTATCGCCTTTAATGGCGACCAGACAGGATTTGATGCCTGCTTCATCGGCCTCTTCATAGGAGATGACTTCAAAGCCATAGCCGTTATTCTGGGCATAGCGCTGATACATCCTGAACAGCATCTCCGCCCAGTCCTGAGACTCCGTACCTCCGGCTCCCGGATGGATCTCCAGGATGGCGTTGGAATGATCATAGTCGTTTGACAGCAGGACATTGATCTCGAAGTCTTCGAAGTTTCTATTCACTTCCTCATATTCCTCATTGAGCAGTTCAAAAAGCTCCGCATCGTAGTTCTTGTTGAGTTCATCAAGTTCACTCAGTAAAGACTCGATTCCGGACTCGTTGAGATAATATTTGGCTTTGAGATCCTTTAAAGTGTTATATTCCTTTATAACACTCTGGGCTTTCTTCTGGTCTGACCAGAAAGACTCCTCCGACTGTTTAGCCTCGAGGTCATTTAGTTTTTCTTCGATCTGGGCCAGGTCAAAGAGAGTCGCCTAAATCTTTTAACTTCTTTAGGGAAGTGTTTAGGCTTTGTTTCATTTCATATATTTCCATATTTACTTTTCCTTTATTACGATCTTTAGATTATTGCAGAAGGTCACGACATCACTGGAGATCGTGTTCATCATGTTTTCAAACAGCTCATAGCCTTCTTCGACATAAGCCTGCAGAGGATTGTTCTGAGCATATGAACGCAGATGGATGCCTTCTCTTAATTTGGACATGACATCGATATGATTCTGCCATGCGCGGTCCATCAGTCTTAACACCATCGTCCTTTCCAGCGGCAATATCTGTGCCTTGACCGGCTTGATCTTCTTTTCATAGGCACCGAACGAGGCATTCAGACACTTTTCCGTGATCTCTTCACTGTTCAAGCCTTCAAGATCTTCCTGTTTCAGACTGGTGATGCCCATGTTGCCAAGACGCTTGATGATCGATTCACAGTCGATGACTTCCTTCTTGCCGTCAATTGAAGTATTTGATTCAACGATATTCTCGACGACACGCTGATACATGTTTTCGACGACCGAATGGATATCTTCGTGTTCGAGGATGTAGTTGCGCTGGGCATACATGGTCTCTCTTTGCTGTCTCATGACGTCGTCATAATCCAGCAGCGCTTTACGGATATCGAAGTTGAGACCTTCGACACGTTTCTGAGCACTGGAGATAGCTTTAGTGACGGTCTTGTTTTCGATCGGTATATCACCCATCTGTTCGAACAGCCCGGCAATACGATCGGAACCGAATCTGACCATCAGTTCATCCTGAAGCGAGACATAGAATCTTGAATATCCGGGATCGCCCTGTCTGCCCGAACGTCCTCTTAACTGGTTATCGATACGTCTGGATTCATGTCTTTCCGAACCCAGAACGACCAGACCGCCAAGTTCTCTTGATTTTTCCGTAAGCTTGATATCGGTACCACGTCCTGCCATGTTGGTTGCGATCGTGACTGAACCTTCCTTGCCGGCTTTGGCGATGATGTCGGCTTCTCTGGCGTGGTTCTGGGCATTCAATACCTCATGTCTGATCCTGGCCTGCTTGAACATCTTGGAAATCAGTTCTGAAGTCTCGACAGAAATCGTACCGACAAGCACCGGCTGACCTTTTGCGTATAATTCCTTGACTTCTTCCAGCAGGGCGTTGTATTTTGCCTTCTTGGTACCGAAAACCAGATCCGGATAGTCGATCCTCTGGACAGGAACATTGGTAGGTATCTCTACGACACGCATGTTGTAGATCGAAAGGAATTCTTCCTCTTCGGTCTTGGCTGTACCGGTCATACCGGCAAGCTTGTCATAGAGCCTGAAGAAGTTCTGATAGGTGATCGTAGCCATGGTGGTCGTCTCCTGTTTGATCGGAACACCTTCCTTGGCCTGGATGGCCTGATGCAGACCGTCGGAATACTCCCTGCCCGGCATCTTTCGTCCGGTATTCTGGTCAACGATGATCACTTCATTGTCTTCGACCACATATTCGACATCACGGGTCATGATGTAGTTGGCTTTCAAAGCCTGATTAATATAGTGTACCAGCGAGGTGTTTTCAATATCATAGAGGTTTTCAACACCGAAAGCCTTCTCGCCTTTATGAACACCCTCTTCGGTAAGCTGGACATTCTTGTCTTTTATGTCTATGACATACTCTTCATCAGCCTTGAGTCTTTTGACGAATCTGTCCGCATTTATATAAAGATTGGCTGTCTTTCTTTCACCGCCGGAAATAATCAGCGGGGTTCTGGATTCATCGATCAGGATCGAGTCGACCTCATCGACCAGAGCGAAATGCAGATTTCTCAATACACGGTCTTCTACTCTGGTGACCATGTTGTCACGCAGATAGTCAAAGCCTACTTCCGAGTTGGTCGTATAGGTGATATCACATTCATAGGCAGCTCTTTTCTGAGCAGGAGTCAAAGCTCTCAGGTTCAAGCCGACAGTAAGACCAAGGAATCTGTGAATTGCACCCATCCACTCCGAGTCTCTTTGCGCCAGATATTCGTTGACGGTGACGACATGAACGCCTTTGCCCTCAAGGGCATTGAGATAGACGGCCATGACCGAAGTCAGGGTCTTGCCTTCACCGGTCTTCATTTCGGCGATATCGCCGCGATGCATGACATACGCACCTTCAAGCTGACAGAAGAACGGAAATTCCCCGATCACCCTTTTTGCCGCTTCTCTGGCGACCGCAAAAGCTTCCACCATGATGTCATCAAGTGTTTCGCCGTTTGCCAGTCTTTCTTTGAATTCTGCAGTTTTATTTTTAAGCTGTTCATCGCTTAAAGCAGCCATCTCGTCTTTGAGGGCTTCTACAGGTCTGACAGCCTTTTCGACTTCGTCAAGGATCTTCTTGTCATTGTTGAATAATCTATCTAAAAATCCCATTTTTTACCTCCTCGTCCATTAAAAAATTATATCATACGTGACAGCTATTATCTTTACTGACAGATATTGGCCTCATTCATATGATTCATCAGTATTATGTTGTCCATAAAATATTTGGCTTCTAAGAGATATCCGGTACAAAAAAATTGGTCCGCAGACCAACTTTTTTCATTGACGGTTATCCCTGAATCTCTTTTATATTATGAGCTTGGAGACCACGTTCACCTTCAACTAAATCAAATTCAACTGTTGCCCCCTCACTTATGGTTTTGTAGCCATCCATGATCAATTGAGAATAATGGAAAAAGACATCACGACCATCTTCTGCTGTAATGAAGCCAAATCCCTTAACCTTGTTGAATCTTTTAACTTTGCCTAACATTCCTCGTTATTCTCCTTTATATTTAATTCTAACACAATTTGTAATCAAATTAACAAGTTGTTTTTGTAAGCTACAGATAACACTTTTACTGTTTTGCTACATAATATCAAAGTTCTGTAAGCCCCCAGTAATGTTGAACCGCTTGTCAGAACATCGTCTGCAAGCAGTATTTTTTCCTCTTGTTTTCCGTCGTAAACAAAGTTATCCAGCATTTTCATTCTTTCATTAAGACCCATACCTTCCTGGCAAAGTTCATCTTTCATCCTGAGCCCCTGCAGCTTTTTAAGCTTCACCTGTTCAAACATCATCTCCAGATGATTGAAACCTCTGAATTCCAGTTTTTTTCTGCTGCTTGGGATAAGACAGACCTTATAGCCCATATAGCGCAGATTGATATAATCGGCTATTTCATAGAGAAAAACGTTTTTCAAAGCTTCATCAAGGCACTCCTTATACTGCAGCAGGAGACTTTTGAACATGCCGTCATAATCATAGAAGGTCTCAACTTCCATCTCCTGGACTCTGATCTTTCTTCTTTTGAGCACAAGTCTGCTTCGACAGTCGATACACAGCTCGTCTTCCTTAAGAAACAGGCTCTTTAAACTGACCTTGTCGGCCATCCTGTCACAGTAAAGACATCTCATAGGTAACTGTTCGCTTTCTCAAGATAGGCCATGGTCTCCCTGAGCTTCTTTGAATATCTGTCAGTAAATACAAAAGTCTTTCCACTGTTATCCCCGATCCCTCTGTTGACTCTTCCAAGCATCTGGATGATATTGCTTAGATCAAAGACATTATTATAGTCATAGATGATCACCGAGATTCCTCTTATCGTGATCCCTCTTTCCAGAACGGTCGTTGAGAAACAGAACTGCTTTTCTTTGTCTCTGAAGCTGAGGATATTGCGATCTCTATCTTCAAGATCCGCGTAGACATAGGTGCAGGCAAAAAAACGTGAAAAGATCCCGTGCATGATGCGGCACATGTTTTTTGACGGTACAAACACCAGACACTGACAGGTCATTCTTTTCATGATCAGATACAGTCCGATAAATCCCAGATATCTGTTCATGAAGCAGAGTGAAGGAATGCTCAAGGGATTTCCGGATGGTCTTGTATAGACTTCAACTTTTCCATATTCGCGCTTCTTTATCGCCTCCAGAAGCCACTTGTCGATCGTGGCAGTGGAAAACAGGATACTGCCCTTGCACGAATTAAGCGAGATGTTCATCAGCGTCTGGTCTCCCTTAAGCGGAAAAGCATCGACTTCATCCAGCACCAGCAGATCAAAGCTCTTATAGTAGCGGTATAGCTGATGCGTCGTACAGATGATCAGATCGCCGTTAAGTCTTTCATGATGTCCGCCATAGACGCTTACCACTTCCGCTCTGGTGAAGATCTTCCTGAAACGTCTTTCCAGTTCGATCACCACCTCCTTGCGCGGTATGGCATAGGCGACCTTCATCCCCTTGTTTAGAAAATAGCTGATGCTCAGTATTGAGATCTCGGTTTTGCCTGCTCCGCAGACCGCATGAAGCAGGATATCATGCTGTTTCAGATTCTCCAGACATTTCCTGGATGCCTCTATCTGCGTCTGTGTCAAAGGATAATCAAAACTGTATTCGCCTGCCCCGTCACTTATCTCATAGGAAAAAGTCTCCGGTTCCTCTTCCAGCAGAACTCTCGAATACCTGATGCATTTACGGCAATAAAATCCTTTATGACCCTTGTAGAAATAATCAGGGTCTTTATTTCCACATCTTAGACATTCCATTTGCTTCCATTCATTATGTCCGCCGTAAGTCGAAATTCCTTAAACAATCATTATGTTTTAGAATAAGTGTATGGAAAAACTCCCGCAGAATTATCTTGATGAAGCAAAGACCATCTTTAAAGATGAATATGACGACTATCTTGAATCGCTGTCATCCATTCAGGTGAATGGCTTGAGAGTCAATACGCAAAAGATCTCCGTTGAAGAATTCATAAAGATCGCTCCTTTCAAGCTGGAGAAGATCCCCTGGACTGATGACGGTTTCTATTTTGACGAACAAGACCGTCCATCTAAACATCCGTATTATTATGCAGGTCTTTACTATATCCAGGAGCCAAGTGCCATGCTGCCGGCACAGAGTCTGCCGATAGATGAGAACGACATCGTTCTGGATGCCTGTGCAGCCCCGGGAGGAAAATCACTGAAACTGGCGGACAAGCTAAACAATACGGGCATTCTGTTTTCCAATGATATCTCGGTAAGCAGGGCTCAGATCCTGTTGAGCAATCTTGAAAGACACGGGGTAAAAAACAGCTTTGTCATCGCTGAAGACCTGCTGAAGCTGGACAGATTTGATAACTGTTTTGACAAGATCCTGCTTGACGCTCCTTGTTCAGGACAGGGAATGTTCAGAAAACAGCCCGAACTTGTAAAGTCTTATATCGAAAAAGGCAGCGATTACTATGCTCCTGTTCAGAAGCAACTCATCTGCAAAGCTGTGGAAATGCTGAAAGAGGGTGGCATGATGGTATACAGCACCTGTACTTTCTCAAAAAAAGAGAATGAGGATGTGGTCGAATACGCCCTTGAAAAATATCCGCAGCTGAAAGTTGTTCCGCTGAGGCGGTCTGAGGGTTTTGTTTCAGGACTTACACGCAAGACTGAAAACTGTGCAAGACTCTATCCGCACAGGATCAAAGGCGAAGGCCACTTTGTGGCTTTGCTTCAGAAAGGCGATAAAAAAGAAAACAAAAATATAGAAGCCAATACTGTAAACAAGCCTGATGATCTCTTCTTCAGAAATATCGATATGTCTTTCAGTAACGGAAATTTCATAAGAAGAGAAAACAGGCTGTATTTTGAACCGGATCATCCTTTTGATCTGAAAGGCTTAAGGGTCTTAAGATCCGGACTATATCTTGGTGAATCAAGACATGACAGATTTGAGCCCTCTCTGGCTCTTGCACTGGCTTTAAAAGAAAAGGAGTATAAGAATACTGTCAGCCTTTCAATCGAAGATGAGCGAGTCTTAAAATACCTCAGATGCGAAACCATCAATGTATCAGACTTCGACAAAGAAGGATATGTGCTGATAGCTGTTGAAGGCTATCCTCTAGGCTTTGGTATAGTGAATAAAGGGATCCTTAAAAACAAGTATCCAGCCAATTACAGATATAAATAATACGGCAGATCATCCTGCCGTATTATTTATTCTTCAGTGATTTCGCTTACTTCAACAACAGCTACAGAACTCACGTTGTTGTTTTCATCGACTGCGATCTGAACGACATCGCCGGCTTTAAGATCGCTGACTGTTCCGCTAGATCCATCAGCCAGAGTGACTACCGCATCTTTCAGATCGATACTTGCAGTCTGTGATTTTTCCTTGAATGTATAGATCGCCTTGCCCTGTTTTCCATTCTGCATCTGAGGCATTGTGCCGTTTTCTGCACCCGTCCTATTTTCCCGATCGCCTTGAGGCATCTGGCCTTCAAAGCCTTCAGGCATCTGTGGTCTTTCGCCATCTAGACCTTCCGGGCTTTCAGGTCTTTCACCTTCGAGCATTTCCGGTCTGTTTCCACCATGCGGTCCAAACTGACCGGGCATCTGATCATCAGAGCCTTCCGGAGCTGTGCCTTTAAAATCTTCTGGCATCTGCCCATCAAAGTCTTCCGGAAACTCAGGCTTTTCACCATCATTGAATTGCGGCATCTGACCTTCAGAATCCGAAGGCATCTCAGGCATTTCGCTATTCTCAGCCTTCTTAAGCTTTCCAAGCTGCAGATATACTACAGTTCCCTCTATATCATTTACCTTACCGGTAAGCATCTTGCCTGAATAATCTTCACCTTTTTCAGCGATCACTGCGGAGCAGGCGCATAAGCTGACAAGGACCAATAAGACAGAAATCATTTTAAACAGCTTTTTCATAGGATAATTCCTCCTTCGACAATATCTATCCTATCTTTTTCATGTGAAGTGCCGCTGAACTTTTCTTGAACTTTTGATAAAGAAAAACATCTTCCCAAGGGAAGATGTTTTAACGCAATTCCTGAAAAATTAACGCTTAGAGTACTGAGGTCTTCTACGAGCTCCTCTTAAACCATACTTCTTACGTTCTTTAGCACGAGAATCACGAGTTAAGAAGCCTGCTTTCTTTAATACAGGTCTGAAGTCTTCGCCGACTTCCAGTAAAGCTCTAGAGATACCATGTCTCATAGCGCCTGCCTGACCTGTCATACCGCCACCGTAGACATTGATGAAGATGTCATACTGACCATCTGTACCTGTTTCTACCAGTGGGGATTTTACTACCATTCGTAAGATTTCCTGTGGCAAGTATTCTTCGAGAGTTTTTTCACCGACCATAATCTTGCCTGTACCAGGTGTCATATAGACACGTGCTACTGAAGATTTACGTCTTCCAGTTCCAAGGTAAGTTACATTTGTTTTCTTTTTAGGCATTGAATTTCTCCTTATTTAAGCTCAATTGGTTTCTGAGCGGTATGAGGATGCTCAGCACCTTCGTAGACATACAAGTGAGTTCTCATACGATCACCTAACTTGTTGTGTGGAAGCATACCTTGAACTGCTTTTTCCACTAACTCTACTGGATACTCTCTCTTCATCTTACCGATAGATCTCTGTTTGAGTCCACCTGGGAACATTGAATGGTGGTAGTAGATCTTCTTGTTTTCCTGGTCGCCTGTATAAACGACCTTTGCAGCGTTTACGATAATAACGTAATCACCACAATCGACATTTGGTGTGAAGGATGGTTTGTGTTTTCCTCTTAAGATAGCGGCACACTGAGTTGCCAGTCTACCTAAAGTCTTGCCACTCGCATCAACGACATACCAGTCTTTCTTAACTTCTGCTGGTTTCAGCATAGTTGTTTGACGCATATTTTTCTCCTTTGAAGTTTCCGGGGCTCCAAAATTAAATAATAAGGCATCTATTATTCTATGCTATTCCATCCCAATATTCAACAAGAAAATTCAATATTTAAGGGTATTTTGTAAAAGAGCCGACCTTTTTGAGGTCAGCTCCTGTTTTCAGTTGAACAGTTCCTGCGGAATCTCTGTGCCAATCTTTTCCATCAGCTTTTCCGGATTATCGAACAGATACCTGACCAGCCTCAGTGACTTCGCAAAATAGAAGCCGTCGGCGATCCTTTCATCAAGGGTAGCTGTCACATCGACAGTGTCTCTTCCTGTCTTGTCATCATGCTTGATCGTGCCGATCGTCACCATCAGGGAATTGGTTCCATAGTTGGAAAGATGGTGGTAACATGAGTCGGCCTTGATCGAACCAAGATTCGCCAGCAGACAGGTCGTATAATTCGGATCACCGGCTTTGAGATCTTCAGGGAAGATCCCGTGATATTCCATTTTTGCCAGGATCCAGAATAAGATCTCCAGAACAAAGCGCGGAAGACTGCCGACAAACTTCATCGTCTTGTCCAGGGAATTGCTGCCGGAATTTCTGGCATTATCGACTTCGCCGATGATCGTCTTTGAGATAGTGTCGAGGTTCATATCCTTATCGACTTTCAGTGTCATCAGCGTCTCTACCGCTTCGTCTTCAAAACGCTGCTTGGCGACAAAAGACAGGGTTATATCGTTCCTCATCCAGTATTTGCGGCCGGAAATGAAGATGTTCAGCTTGGGACGATGATAGATCATCCTGGCGACCGCCGTGCATATGCAATGGAACAGTTTGTATTCAGTTCCTTCCTTTTCGTTGTGCTGTCTGATAAAGCTTAAAAGATCGGTGATATCAAATTCCAGTCTTGAGGAGACTTCAGCCTCCGTACGTTTCGGCATGATATAAGGGATTATCGAATGAAACGGATCGGGATCTCTTACTTCTACCGCATCCTTTCTTCTCATCATCCTACATACTCCCTGATCAGTTCATCACTGTCATATACATTGACGCCTCTGATAGCCAGTCCGTCGGTAAATGTCGCTCCTTTTAATGCGCTCTGCATCTCCAGCAGGGAAATACCGAAAGTTCCTTCATCATTGGTGCAGAAAGGTCTTACTTTCTTGCCTGTAAAATCATATAGATCCAAAAACGATGCGACAGCTCTTGGATAGGTGCGGTACCAGATCGGGAACCCGATATAGATCGTATCGTATTCATCCATATTGAGTTTCATTCCGGCTTTCAAGGCAGGATGTTCGTTGTTTTCATCTTCTCTTCTTGATCTTCTCAGGCAGTCATCATATTTGAAAGGATATGGCTCTTCTTCTTCAATTCGGTAAAGATCTCCGTCTGTAAGAGCAGCGCTCTTTTCCGCAACGACTTCCGTGTTGCCTTTTTGAAGTACAACGATCTCGTTGTTCTGCAGATTTTCTCCGACATGTGAGAAATAAGCTATCAGTGTTTTCATGTTTTTACCTCATTTACTAGTTAATTATATCAGTATCAGTCTTTGTTTCTGTATATCTCCGCCAGACCGCCGTGGCTGGTCTCGCGGTATTTTTCCGACATATCTCTTCCGGTTTTGTACATCGTGGCTATTACTTCATCAAAGGATATCTTTCTAGTCTGATACAGCAGACGCGACAGTGTCACGGAGCTGATCGATCTCATGGCTGCAACAGCGTTTCTTTCGATGCAAGGTATCTGAACGAGGCCGTTTACCGGATCACAGGTCAGTCCAAGATTGTGTTCCATGGCCACTTCTGCGGCATATTCGATCTCATCGAGACTTAAACCGTAAAGATGAGCCAGGCCGGCTGCACCCATCGAACAGGCTGAACCTATCTCTGCCTGGCAGCCGCATTCAGCTCCGGATATTGAAGCATTGGTCCTGATGACATTGCCTATGATACCCGCGACCGCCAAAGCATCAATGATCTCCTCTTCCGGGAAGCCTCTGTCCTTTTCCATATAGTAGAAGATCGACGGTATGACTCCGGCTGCACCGCAGGTCGGGGCTGTGACGACGATATTCTCGGAAGCATTCTCTTCGCTTACCGCATAGGCATAGGCAGCGATCTTTCTGTTTAAGGTCGTATCGGGATCCTCATTATAGCAGCGTTTCTCAAAAAGAGTCTTGGCTTTACGGGAGATATTGAGACCGCCAGGCAATACGCCTTCCGTTTTAATGCCCCTTTCAACAGCTGCCTTCATGGCATTCCAGATCTCATAAAGATACTCTTTAAGATCAGCTTCTTCATTCTGATATATGAAATCGATCAGTGAAATATTCTTTTTCTTGCATTCTTCAATAATCTCTGTCAGATTCTTCTGCGGATAGATCTCCTTTTCATCAGAAGATTCTTCCCCTTCGATAACTATTGAACCTCCTCCGATAGAGAGGATCGTTTTTTCATCGATCAGTTTACCGTCCTTAAATGCTTTAAACAGCATCGTATTGGGATGAGGAAGACCTATTCTGTCCTTGTCAAAATGAACATCGCAGTTTTCGATAACGGTTTTTATGGCCTTCTCCGTGCCATGTCCGGCTCCTGTAAAAGCCAGAGAACCAAAAAGAGTCACTTCAAAGTGATCGGCTTCAGGATGCCTTTTTTTAAAGACATTCGCGGCATTGTAAGGGCCGACAGTATGCGAACTTGACGGACCGTTGCCTATCTTATAAACACTTCTTATGCTTTTCATTCTTACTCTTATTATAAGCCACTTAAAAAGGTGCATAAGCACCTTTAGCTCTTATTGATTCTTTTTGTCTTCTTCAATCAGTGTTTTGATGGCCTCACAGGCAACTTCAACTGATTTCTCCATTTCCGAGAACGCCATGATCGCGCCGGCACGGCATCTTCTTATAGAGCTTATGACGAATAAGGCTGCACATTCCATTTCTGACGATACAACATGGCCTCTTCTCCAGGCTTCCCAGCGTTCTTTCAGCCTTGTCTCAGCCGGCATCGTCTCAGGAGAATGCTGGCCATAGAAGGAATCCTTGGATTGAGTGATGCCTTCCAGGAAATTGTAGCCCAGTTTTTCAGCTGCGTCAGCCAGGGCTTTTGTGACGTGCCTGTCCGCAACAGCCGGATATTCGATCGGAATGTAGTGGATCGTTGTGCCTTCATCACGAACAGCGGCATTGTTTATGACGCCGTCCAAAGACTCATCATAGGATTCATCGCAGACCCTTCCTGCTGTGCCGACTCTGATAAAGGTATCAGCACCACACTTGATCAGCTCTTCCAGGGCGATGGCTGTCGATGGACAGCCCATGCCTGTAGAGGTGACTGATACTTTTTCGCCGTTGAGATAACCGGTCCAGGTCTTGTGTTCACGATTGTGGGCGATCAGTTTGGCATCGTCGAAATAAGTCGCGATCAGATCGGTCCTGAATGGATCGCCAGGAAGCAAGACATATCTACCGACATCTCCCGGTCTTATATGTGTGTGATACTGAAGCTCTGCGTTTTTATCAAAAAAGTGTTTAGTGGCCATAGCGATTCCCTTCTTTAATTATGTCTGATACCGCTCTGTCTGACTTCAAGCCATACAGCTTCCAGTTTTTCCTGCAGGGAATTCTTATCGTATTCCTCTTCCTTGTATTTGGCTATCGCTGCTTTGATGTCGTATGTAGCGGTAATGTTCTTTCCATCGTATTTGAGATCTGAAACAAATTCCGGTTTGTAGTCAGGCATCTGATAGTAGACCACAAAAGTCGGGAAATTATGAACGAACATCAGGTCGCCCTTTTCAAAACTGATGCGATCTCTAACTGCTTCCATGACATTGTCATTGATCAAATAGTAGTCATTAAAACGCATCTCCAGACGTTTTGAATCTTCGGACAGGACAAGATCCGTATCGATTTCCAGCACGCAGTGAGCGAATTTCCTGAATCTTATGCCCAGATAGATCTTCGCCTTCATATTGTCGAGATCAGGCTCAACACCGACTTCCGTAATCTCCAGTTCTTCAGGAAGAGCCAGATATTCCTTCATGCTTTCGGCATTGATCACCTTGTAGATATAAGCCCTAGGTACTTCATAGCTGAACAGATTGTTTTCCTTGTCATAGAAGATGAAATCTTCAAATCTGCTTCCTTCATACTGTGCAAGTTCACTCTGGTAATCTACGAATTTATCCTGATATTCATCAAAATTGTTTACCGTCCGATACACAAAGTAGAAAATGCCTCCGGCTGCCAGAAGGAAAACGATCAGAATGACCAGGAATACTTTCAAAATAACTGATATAGCTTTTTTCATATATATACCTCTACTAAAATTATACAAAAAAACGGGCTTGTCACTATATGCAAACCCGTTTGTAAAACCATGATGATCGAAATTAACGCATCGATTTATCGTATGGCTGGCCGGAAGCCTTCGGAGCACGGTCGTGCTTGGAAGTGATAGCCAGGGCAACCAGCGTGATCATAAACGGCAGGCTCTTGAAGAATGCGGACGGAAGGCCAAGATTTGCCAGGATCGGAATTCCGGCATAGGCGTTGGCGATCGTCTTGCAGAAAGCGAAGAAGGCTGCTGCGCCAAACAATGGTATGCATCTCCACTGACCGAAGATCAGAACAGACAAGGCCAGATAACCGTAACCGCCGACTGTCTGAGAGTAGTGAGTGGCGACCGGAATGATATACATGAGGCCACCCATGCCGCCGATGAAACCGGCAATGATCAAGGCTGCATAACGGTATTTCTGAACATTGATACCGAGCGATTCAGCAGCTTGCGGATTCTCACCGCAGGCGCACATTCTTAAACCGAATCTGGTCTTGTTGAAGACGATGTAGGCGATGATAAAGATTGCCAGGCCGATGAAATTGGTGATGTATGTCCTGGTAAAGAACATTTCACCCAATATCGGAATGTTTCCCAAAAGCGGTACCTTTTCGATCAGAAAATCATTAGTGATCGAAAGGTGTTCTGAACCATTCTGCAGCACTCTGGCAAAGAAGATACAGAAAGCCGGAGCAAAGGTATTCATAGCCATAGCGACGATCGTCTGATCGGCGTTGAGGTTGATTGACGCAAAGGCCAGCAGCAT
>CADCPE010000220.1 GCA_902803275.1 uncultured Erysipelotrichaceae bacterium | reverse complement strand
CAGGACCGTGATCCTGTTCAATACCTTGGATACATAGTCTCTGGTCTCAGATCCCGGTCTTACACCAGGAATGTACTGTCCGTTCTTGCCCAGATCATCAGCCATCTTCTGCGGGTCGATGGTCAGATTGGTATAGAAGAACGTGAACAGGATGATCAACACGCCATAGAAGCATAAGAACCAAGGGCTGGTGAAATCACAGATCTTGGTCAGCCAGTTGTAGGCGTCCTGGTTTACCCAGGAAGCGATGATCTGCGGACCCTGGATCAGTGACGATGCAAAGATGACAGGGATGACAGATGCCGAGTTGATCTTTAACGGTAAGTGGTTGAGATCACCTTTGGTCTTGTTGAGAGCACGCGATGATGACTGCTGGATCGGGATCCTTCTTTCAGCCATCTGCATGACGACAACCAGAACGATGATCGCCACAAACATTACACAGTAGGCGATAAAGCCCCATACGCCAAGTGGCGAAGTGGCGTTTTCACCGACGAATGTTTCATAAACGACTCTGAAGGTCGTAGGCATATCTGCGACGATACCGGCGAAGATGATCATTGATGTACCATTGCCGATACCCTTGGTCGTGATCTGATCAGCCAGCCACAGTGTGAACATGGTGCCGGCTGTGAAGATGATCGCGATATACAGATATGAAGTGAAGCCAGGATTCTCGATCAGGCCGTATGCTGCATAGGCATTATCCAGATACTGCACGATGAAGTAACCCTGAACCAGTGCCATGACAACAGCCAGGTATCTGGTGATGACGTCCATCTGCTGACGACCCTTCTTGCCGGATTTTGCCATCTCAGCCAAAGCCGGGATGATGTCCATAGCCAGCAGTTCAATGATGATCGAAGCTGTGATATACGGACCGACACCCAGTGAGAGGATCGACATCTGTTCGATAGAGCCACCGCCCAGGATTGACATCATTGTCAATAAAGAGTTGGCACTGAGTTTGATAACTGTCGTATTGACGCCCGGTGCCGGGATTGAGGCACCGAGACGGAATATGAACAGAATGAATAAGGTAAAGAATATTTTCTTGCGGATGTCCTTGTTTTTGAAGAAATCTATAAATGTTTTAAACATTAGATCACCTCTACTTTGCCGCCTGCCTTTTCAATTGCTGCCTGAGCAGTTTTGGAAATCTTGTTGCAGGTAACATTGAGCTTCTTTTCAAGTTTTCCGTTACCCAATACCTTAACACCATCAAGAGTCTTCTTGACGATACCTGCCTGCTTTAACAGTTCAGGTGTAACAGTCGTACCTTCTTCAAATCTGTTGAGATCGCTGAGGTTTACAACTGCATATTCTAAACGATTGATGTTGGTGAAACCACGTTTAGGTAAGATCTTGTAGATCGGAGTCTGTCCGCCTTCAAATCCGATAGCGACGCCGCCGCCGGATCTGGCATTCTGACCCTTGTGACCCTTGCCGGAAGTCTTGCCCAGACCTGAGCCCTGACCTCTGCCTAAGATCTTCTTGGTGTGTCTTGCACCCTTGTTGTATTTCATTTCGTTTAAGTTCATTAACACACCTCCTATCGTACTTCTTCAACCTTGAGACCACGCAGCTTGGCTACGGCGTTGACTGTCTTTAATTCAGTCAGGGCCTTCATTGTCGCATGGACCTGGTTGATCGGTGTACGTGATCCGACACACTTGCTGATGACATCAGTTGCGCCGGCTAATTCAAGAATGGCACGGACGACACCGCCGGCAACGATACCGGTACCTTCAGCTGCCGGACGAAGTACAACTTCACCTGCGCCGAATCTGCCGACTGTTGCATGCGGGATAGTTCTGTAACCATCCACCAGTGGAATACGTGTAACGTTTTTCTTTGCTGTTTCAGATGCTTTTCTGATCGCATCAGGAACTTCGTTGGCCTTGCCTAAGCCATAACCTACTCGACCCTTCTTATCGCCTACGACGACGATAGCCGCAAATCTCATCTTACGGCCACCTTTGACAGTCTTGGAGATACGGTTGATCTGAACAACTCTCTCTTCGAATTCCTTGACTTCTCTGGTAAACTTACGAGGCTTTCTGTTATCTCTTCTGTTTTCTCTGTTGTTAGTATTTTCCATATCTTAACTCCCTAGAACTTAAGGCCAGCTTCTCTAGCTGCTTCAGCAAGTGCTTTAACTCTACCGTGATAGATGTAACCGCCACGGTCGAAACAAACGTTCTCGATCTTCTTTGCCAGTGCTCTTTCAGCAATGGTCTTACCGACTGTCTTGGCAGCTTCCACATTACCGCCGTTAGCCAGTTTCAATTCTACTGATGAACAAGAAACCAAAGTTACACCCTTTTCATCATCAATGATCTGGGCATGAATATTGGCATTTGAACGGAAGACGTTCAAGCGTGGGCAATCAGCGCTACCGATAACTTTGTTTCTAATACGTTCATGACGTCTCTGACGTGCTTTGTTTTTGTCGATTTTAGAATACATATCTTCACTCCTTTCCCACTATGAGCCTGATACAGCTGTCTTACCTTCCTTATGAGCGACTTTTTCACCCTTGTATCTGATACCTTTACCCTTGTAAGGTTCAGGCTTGCGGTAAGATCTGATCTGTGCGGCAACTTCGCCAACTCTTTGCTTGTCAATACCTGATACTACGATCGTTGTAGGATTAGGTACTTCGATTGTGATACCTTCTTCGATATCATAGTTGATATCGTGTGAATAACCAAGGCTCAGCACTAACTGCTTGCCCTGTAAAGCAGCCTTGTAACCGATACCGACGATCTCAAGAGTCTTCTTGAAACCTTCAGTTGTACCCACGATCATGTTGTTGATCAGGGCTCTGGTCGTACCATGCAGCTGCTTTGTGTGTTTTTCTTCATTTGCTCTTGTGCAGTTTACTTCACCGTTTTCAGCTTTGATGCCGACAAGTGAAGAGAACTGACGTGATAAAGTTCCCTTAGGACCTTTTACTATCACCTCATTGCTGTCAGACACGCTGATTTCGCATCCGGCAGGAATGGTAATCGTTTTATTTCCGATACGTGACATGATTTTCTCCTTTTAATTATTACCACACGTAGGCAACGACTTCACCGCCGAGGTTCTGCTTTCTAGCATCGCGGTCAGTCATCAGGCCTTTTGATGTGGAGATGATTGCGATTCCCAGTCCGTTTAATACTCTAGGAACATTATCGCCCTTGGCATAAACTCTTAAGCCAGGTTTAGATATTCTCTTTAAACCGGTAATAACTTTCTGTTTTTCCGGTCCATACTTCAATTCGACTGTAATAGTCTTTTCTTTAGCTGTTTCACCCTCAACTTTGTAGCCATTGATATAGCCTTCCTGTTTTAAGATGCGGGCAATTTCAACTTTCATTTTGCTTGCTGGAATAACTACAGTTTCATGTTCAGCCTGTAAGCCGTTTCTGATTCTTGTGAGCATATCAGCAATTGGATCTGTCATAGCCATTAAATTACCCTCCTTTACCAGCTAGCCTTCTTGACTCCAGGGATCTGGCCCTTGT
>CADCPE010000219.1 GCA_902803275.1 uncultured Erysipelotrichaceae bacterium | reverse complement strand
TTGGCGTCTTTAAGAAGTGCAAATCTCATCGGTCTGGAACGGTACTGACAAAGCGACATTGTATTTTCATTAAGTAGAAGGCCATATATGAATTTGAGTTCAAAAACAAGATCGGCTGCATACTTTCCCGGGATCTTCCTGATAAATACACGATCACCGAACGAGCGATGACTTCCGATGTATGAAAAGATATGTGTGCAGCACCTTATCTTTGAAATATTGTCTTCATCAAAGAATATGAGAATATATGCTTCTCCTTCCTGCTGCCGTATTATGTTAAAACCTTCCTTAAGGATTGTGTCTATGTCATAAATTTCGCTTTGCAGATAATTTCTGCACTGGCTGAGATATCTGTTATATTCCTTCTCATCGAATCTGGCGAAATTGAAATACTCATCTGCAAGAAAATCAATTGTCTTTCTTGATCTGGAAAGCGTATCAGAATGATAGTCAAAAACCATTTCGAGCGATTTCTTATTATAAGAAACAATCTGCTCATCGGTGAAGTGGTCACGGTAGTATTCAAAATACTTTATATATTCATCGGTTTCTGAAGGGAGAAAAGGGAAGTGCCCATACGACCAATTGCTGTATGGGACATAATGTTCCTCGTTGTTGGCATCTTTGATTTTTTTGAAAGAAATATGATCATTAAACATTATCAGCACCTCCGCTTGTCTGTTCTTATATTGTAATAGATGCTCTATCGTTAGGAGCTATATTGTCAAAGCACTCAAGATCATGCTTCAGGAAACATGAATTATAATAAAATCGTAAGATGAAAATAGAAGACACATTATCATACAACATCAATAAGTTTTCGGACTACAGGAAATTTAAAGACGCTGCTCCCGATTTTGAGATACCTGATGAGCTGGAGTTCATGAAGCGCTTCAGCAAAAGCGAAACAGTCATGAAGTGGCTGGGATCGCTGCTTGCAAACAGCAGGGATCTAGGCAGGACCTGCAGGATGCTAAAAGCAAGATTCAATGATCCGCACACCCGGGACAGCATCGATGACAGCAAAGCGATCTCGATACTGAAGGACATCTGGGTGATTGAATGTCTTTAGGAAAACATATAAAAACGGAGAAAAACGAAGATGAACAGAAGCAGTTTGAGAGATGATGAACTTGAAAATGTAAACGGAGGTAGGTTTAGAATTAACGGCGCAGGAACCTCAATGTATTACCAGCATGCGGATGGTTCGGTTTCATATCATGCGGTTTTAGATGGCGGTATGGCCTGGAGCCTGATCTGTTCCCTGGAAGCACAGAACGTTCATGAAGATATCATTTTTGCCCGGCTGGTTGACCATGGTTATATAAGGCCATAGGACTATCAGAGATTTGAATAATAACGATTAGATTTTTAAACAGATAAACAGATCAGCGGACTTCATCAATGGAAGGGAGGTACATGTATGACATTCTATATCAGCTGCATCATTCTTACAGAACTGCTGATGCTTGCAATGGTCCTGCATGTGCTTTACTATCCCGGTTTTACAAAGAAACAGAAATTCTGGTATCTGGCCACCTTTACAGCCATCATGCTTTGCGCCGCTGCCGAATTTGTTGTTCATTCAGGTATATACAATGTAAAGATGAAGGGCTTCCTGACTGTAATAACAGTCATGCAGTTTTCAACTGCTCCTTTGCTGGCTGTTCTTTTCTCAGAATCCCTTGGACTCTCAACACAGAAATACGGAAAGATCTTTGCCGTTGTTTCTTTTACAGTTGAGATCATCGGAGCCCTGACAAAGCAGATCTTCTATTTTGATGAAACAGGATATGTAAGAGGACCGCTGTTCTTTGTCTATGAGATCTTCTTCGGTATAAGTCTTGTATATCTGATAGTTTCTTTGAATCAGGTAGGAAGAAGATTCAATCACCGTGACTACAGAACGATCACTATGATAATTGTCATTGTAATGTTTGGCATTATCCCGATGGTCTTCTACAAGATCAACATCACCTATCTGGCGATTGCAATAAGTGCTTCCCTGTGCTATATGTACTACAACGATCTCGTACAGCAGGACATACAGGAAGATCTCTTGGAAAACCAGAAAAAGATGTCGGACATTCAGGACCACATCATCTATTCGCTGGCATCCCTTATCGAAAGCAGGGACATGGATACAGGCGAACATGTCGCAAGGACTTCGAAGTTTGTTGAAAGACTTTCTGAACTGTGCCTTAAGGAAGACGTATATACTGATGAGATAGATAGTGCCTTCATTGAAAAGATGAAGGTGCTGGCACCGCTACATGACATAGGCAAGATCGTAGTATCAGACAATATACTGAGAAAACCGGGAAAGCTTACTTCAGAGGAATTTGAAGAGATGAAGAAACATGCGGCTGCCGGAGGACTTATCATCAGAGATGTCTTAAACGGTGTAGCTGATGAAGACTATACGGACTTTGCAGCGGATATTGCTTCCTATCACCATGAAAGATGGGACGGAACAGGCTATCCTCTGGGAAAGAAAGGTGAAGATATACCTTTAAATGCCAGGATCATGGCTGTCGCCGATGTCTATGATGCCCTGGTATCGGAAAGAGTATACAAAGAACCTTTCTCATTTGAGAAAGCGGTTGAAATAATAAAAGAAGAATCAGGTTCGCATTTCGATCCTAGACTTGTGGATGTCTTTCTGAAGTATCAGAAAGAGTTTGAGTATAAATAACAGGAACACTTCATTGTGGCTTTTCTGTTACCGCCAAATCATCACTCTTCGTATAAAACCGAAAAGGAATATCATTATTTCTTCAATGTTACGATAGGATTAAGGATTTGAAATAATATAAGGGGAACTGATAACAATATGAAACTCATAGGTGATCTCAAAAAACAGGTAGATAACGCAAAAGACATATCCGAGAAAAGAAACATCATTGAAAAGGCTGGCATGAAACTGAGCTATGAAGAGCTGAATAAGGGAAGATCGAAATGATCTTTTCTTTTTGTTTGTGAACAGTAACTTTT